>JBCCKK010000157.1:0-7869 GCA_039027395.1 Verrucomicrobiota bacterium
ACTACCGATGGTGGGATATCCATCTGGCTACGGTTTTCCTCTTCATTAACATCGTCGCCCTAGGTCTCTCGAGCTTACATTGGACGTTCACGCTCAAGAATGGAGGACATAGCGTAGCCAAACTTTTAGGTGGGCGCCTCACCTCGATCGATTCAAAAAAACCGAACGAAAAGCGACTCATCAACATCGTTGAGGAAATGGCGATTGCTTCCGGGATTCCTATCCCTCCCGTTTATATCTTGGATCACGAGTGGAACATTAATGCCCTTGTTTCGGGAACTACTAAAAACAACGCTGTCATCTGTGTGACTAAAGGATCCATAGAATATCTCAATCGAGAAGAGCTTCAGGGCGTCATCGCACACGAGTTTAGCCATATCTTTAGTGGGGATATGAAATGCAATATGCGACTGATTATTTGGCTACATGGGCTCTATGCGCTTTCGACTCTGGGCAATCTTCTGATGCTTCCATTCAAACAGCTGTATTTGTCGATCATCAACCTTCCTCGGATAATCGCAGATGGCATCGAAGCCAAAGCTGCGGGCAGACCGCAAGAGTTGCCTAAAAACGATCTTTTCCCTTTTGGTATCTTTTTTTCATTCCTGCACTTTTGCTACTTCCCTTTGGCTTAGCTCTCTATTCGATTGGATTCACCGGTCTCATTATTGGAGACGCCATACGCTGTGCGATCTCTCGACAAATGGAGATTCGCGCAGACGCTGCTGCTGTTCAATATACACGCTACCCAGAGGGGCTGGCAGGTGCCTTGAAAAAAATTCTCGGAAGTCGCAAAAACTCGCAAATTCGAAGCATTTATGCCGAAGAGTTTAGCCATTTGTTTTTTAGCTCAAGCATCTCTCCCTATTCGCCAACAGCACTGTTCGAAACTCACCCTCCGTTAGTTGAACGGATTTTAAAACTAGATCCTCACTGGAACGGATTCATTCCCGACCCCAAAAGGGCTGATCTTCAAGACAATATGGCCTTGCTCAAAGAGATTCACGACGAGCTACCGGAGGGAAAGAAGAGGGCAATGTTCGAGGAACCCCAAACGTCCACGTCTGAAACCCAGACGTCACACACACTTTCTACGCTAGCCGCAGCAGCCGTCTTAAGTGAAGCTTCCCCCCACCTACATGATCAAAAAATCTCTTCACATTCCTTTAATCTTTCGGACCCCAGCCCATTTATCAAAGAAGAAATCGGTCATGTCGAATTTCCACATTCCTACTACGAAGCCTCTTTAACTACCCCGTTTTCAAACGAGCTTAAGGAAGCTGCACACCAGACATGGGGAGCTCAGGCAATTGTCTTCTGTCTCATGTTTGAGGAATCCACCTTAATGAAGAGCGCACAAAAGAACTACCTTGAGTCCCTCGTTTTCAAAGGCCTTCAAGATACGATTAAAGATGTTCTTCCTCTCGTTAACAAGGTTTCTGAAAACCAAATCATGGCTCTTGTGGATCTTTGCATCCCCACCTTACGGCGCTTAGACGTCTCCTCGTATCGAGCATTTCGAGCTAATATGAAAAAGCTTGAGGAAACAAACTGGCGACTTGATTGGTTTGAGCTCGCGCTGATTTGCATGTTTCAAGAACACTTAGACCGGCACTTCAAAATCTATGATAATCCCTCAGAGCTGGGATTGACCTGGGACGATATCTACGCAGACATTCACATGTTGATGTCTTCAATGGCGTTCCTCGCTATTCCTGCTGCTGGAGGAGATGCAGAGCTTCGATACACCGAGGCATCACCTCACTTTCAATATGTCATGGATCAATTGACACCTCCCTCGGGAGGCGATACTCAATTGCTAAATGAGGTCGACTGTTCAGCAGAACATGCCAAAACCTCGATTACTAAGATATCTCAAGCAAGCTCAGAACTTAAAGCGAGTGCCATGCAGTGCTGCACATGTGTCGCCGCTGCCAATCTTCAATTCACACTCCCAGAACTTTCACTCTTGAGAGCACTAAGTGATGCCTGGCAAGTTCCGATTCCAGAAATTACCCGCTATCACTCGGCTACTTAGAACAGCGGATGGGAGAGCATACAAGATAACGTTTACTTTTGTAACCAGATACCATCTCATAAAGAATACCGGAATAACATGACCCATTAGTTTCTCCTACAAGAAGCTATGACCATCCGAATACCTATTCTTGCAGCTCTCGGAGGCATTTTGATCGTGACATCAGCTCTGACTGATTCGCTCTCAGCCTCAGACCACACACCCAAATCTTCAGAACCCGAATTCGATAAACTAGATCGATTTATGCAGGTATTCACGGCACCTCCCACCATTGCCCAAGAAGCATTGACCTATTTGGAAAGCCATTGGTCAACTAATGATGTGCCCATGGCCATTGAAGGGTCTCGATTCATTCGATCACGCGATATGTTGTTTAAGTGGTTCGATGTATTGGAGAAGAAAACAAGGAAGAGTTACTCGGACAATTGGTCCGCTTGGTCCTCATGGATCTGGCAACAACCAACAAAACTTCCGGACAACTACGCCGAGTTTAAGTCTCGCCTCTACCGACGAATCGATCCTCGGTTTGCGAAATATTTTGACGGCAACCCCGCCCACACCATCCGTCTCGATGAAATTGTTTGGGGAGGAGTTGTCCAGGATGGAATTCCTCCTCTACGCAGTCCCAAGATGATCTCAGCAAAAGACGCGGACTATCTCGAAGACAGCAACGTGATTTTTGGCCTTGAAGTAAATGGAGATGTTAGAGCTTATCCAAAGCGGATTCTAGCTTGGCACGAAATGTTTGTTGACACCGTAGGAGGCGTGCCCGTCGCTGGAGTCTACTGCACATTGTGCGGAAGTATGATTCTTTATGAAACGGAAACTCAGGGAACGAATCACGCTATCGGAACCAGTGGATTTCTCTACAGATCAAACAAGCTCATGTATGACAGAAAAACAAATTCACTTTGGAGCACTCTTGAAGGCACACCCGTTGTTGGCTCTCTTTTCGGCAAAGACATCTATCTCCCTCGTCGAAGTGTCGTAACCACTACCTGGGGAGAGTGGAAGAAGCGATATCCTGAGAGCAAAGTTCTTTCACTCGATACGGGACATACACGAGACTATGGAGAAGGCGTGGCTTACCGCGACTATTTTGCCACTGATAAACTCATGTTCCCAGTGCCGGGCGAAGACAAACGGTTAGCGAACAAGGCCGAAATTGTTGGTATTCTCTTACCTGACACTCAACAAATCCTCGAAAATTCTTACACTCCCTTAGCCGTAGATAGTGCGTATCTTAACAAACACCCTCTCTATCATTCAGAGTCCAATGGAGTCCCGTTTATTATTGTGACTGACAAATCAGGCGCTAATCGCATCTACGAACGCAACGCAAAACAAACATTCAAGTCCTGGGATGGGAAAAACACACTTAAAGATGCTTCAGGAAAAACATGGAGACTTACGGAGGCAAAACTCACATCTTCGGATGGAAAAGCACTTAAGCGTTTACCGGGCCATCGAGCTTTTTGGTTCGGCTGGAAAGCTGCATTTCCCGACACAAAGCTGGTTTCTTTGAAATAGTTTTTTAACCTTGAGGGTATTGTGGACTACTTCGAACGCAGTCTTATTTTACACGAGCAGCTCCGAGGCAAGATTGGTGTTCATAGTAAAATGCCAGTTTCTTCCCGTGACGATCTTTCGATGGGTTATACTCCTGGAGTTGCTCGTCCTTGCGAAATTATCGCCCGAGATCCTGAACGGGCACTTGATCTTACTCTTAAGAGCAATTCGGTTGCCGTTGTTACAGACGGTTCCGCGGTTCTAGGCCTTGGTAATATAGGATCGCTAGCCGCCTTACCCGTTATGGAAGGAAAAGCACTTCTCTTTAAGGAGTTTGCTCAAATTGATGCGTGGCCGATCTGTCTCGATACCCAGGATACGTTCGAAATCATTGATACGGTTCGACGAATTGCTCCGGCTTTTGGGGGTATTAATCTTGAAGACATTGCGGCTCCTCGTTGCTTCCGAATCGAAGAAGAGTTGCAAAATCTTGGAATTCCAGTGTTCCATGATGATCAACACGGAACAGCGATCGTTTTACTTGCGGCTTTAATCAACGCCTGCAAGGTAACCGGCAAGAACCTGACCGATTTAAAAGTTGTCATCAACGGCGCCGGTGCCGCCGGAACTGCCATTGCGCGCCTCCTCCGCTGCGTCGGTCACGAAACCCAGGCCTGCATCCCTGTTCGCGATATCATTGTTTGCGATTCAAAAGGAGCCATATCGTCAAAGCGCCAGGATCTTTCGAATGAAAAACACCAGCTTCTTCAATTCACCAATCCCCAACAAACGAACGGATCCCTGAAAGATGTCCTCAAAGGAGCCGATGTTTTCATTGGCGTTAGCAAAGGCAATCTTCTGAAAGCAGAGGACGTTCAAAGTATGGCCCAAGACTGCGTTATCCTAGCCATGGCTAATCCGACACCAGAAATTATGCCGGATCTTGCAAAAGAGGCGGGTGCAGCTGTTGTTGGGACTGGGCGCAGCGACTTTCCGAACCAAGTCAACAATGTGCTCGCGTTTCCAGGAATCTTTCGCGGAGCACTCGATGCCCGCGCAAAAACGATCACAGAATCCATGAAAATTGCTGCCGCTCACGCTTTAGCGCAAACAGTCACCTTTCCCAAACCCGAAAAAATTCTTCCAGACCCATTGGATAAACGTGTTGCCCCTCAAATCGCTCGTGCCGTTGTCGCCGCTCTTTAGATTGAATTGAGTTACTGAATTCGCTTGGGAATTAAGCGCTTCGAACTATCAATCCAACCTTTCTGATAGCAGTAGTCACTCAAAGTTGCCGTAATCATTCGAGCTGTGCGTTCGCGATCTTCGGTGAGTCCATGTGCGATACCGCCGCTTGTTGTAGCCACAGCGGATGCAGAAATCATAGCAATTGCCAAGGCTCCTCCCCCAGGGCCAGCCGCTGAAATCAAACCAGGTTCCGCATTGCTCCCTCCCGTGGTTTCAAATGAATAGAACGAACGTTTCTTGCTCCTCTTAGAATAGTAAACCGAAACTTCGGTTTCCATTTTAGTGCCACCCGCTCCGAAACCAATTGCAGCACGTAACGCACGACTCCCCTGATTCACCCGCACAAACCTCCCGTCAAGTATCCAGTAATTTCCTCGAGGCACCTTGGAAATCGAAGTCACTCGCTTGGTTGGAGCTAAATGTTTTTCCAGACGCTCCTCGAGAGCTTGCAAAAAGTTCTCACGAAATTCCTCCCTAAAAGTAACCAACTCATCGCCCTCTCGATCGACATTGAACTCCCCTTCATCTGCTTCAAAGCCAACTAAATAGATGCGTTTCGGCATGGATTGGGGTTGATACTTATTTTCAGCTGTTTCGTCGCGAACACTTACAGAAGCACAACTCGATAGCAACCCAACTAGGATGAAGCAGATTGCTCGATGCAAATTGAGGTGAGAAATAATTGATATCGTTTTCACGGGAGAGCCTTTCTTTGGGTTACGTATTGCGGCGACACTATCGATAACCCAGCGGAGCACACTCTTTTAAACTCTCTATGTCTATTTATAGATAGAACAGACAAAATCCACAGTACGCCGATTCCGCAATAAATCCTTGCAGTGGCACCTAAACTGCTTAGAGATGGAGCATGCTCAAAGCCATCTCGTTAGTCTCTTTTCTATCTGGTGGTGCGTTTCCGTCATTCGATCAACCTGACAGAGTCTTTTAATCTATGCGATTTGATCAATACCAATGCGAAGGATTTTACGACGAGCTTTTCTTTCCCGATGGTCAACCTAGACCTGGCGCGCGCCTTTTGGTTGATCGAATCAATGCCTTAACCGACGGAGATATTCAACGTCGGCAGCAGGCTGCGGAGCTAGCTTTGCTCAATATGGGTATTACCTTTACAGTTTACGGAGACGAGTCCGGGACAGAGCGTATCTTCCCATTCGATATTATACCCCGAATCATCGAAGCAGCGGAATGGAAAATCATGAAGCAAGGACTCGAGCAACGGATCCGAGCTCTGAACATGTTTGTTCATGACGTTTATAACGAGCAAAGAATCCTGAAGGAAAATGTCATTCCGCGAGAAATCGTTTTATCTAGCAAGGCTTTTCGCGAACCCTGTTTGGGACTAAAGCCGCCGCACGAGATTTGGTGCCATATTACGGGAACCGATCTAATCCGTGATCGCGATGGCTCCTACTATGTTTTGGAGGATAACTTACGCTGCCCCTCTGGCATCTCATATGTTCTGGAAAATAGGCAAGTGATGAAGCGCACATTTTCCAACGTTTTCGAGTCATCACAGGTCCAAGCCGTTGATGATTATCCCAGCCGACTTCTTGCGTCATTAGAGTATCTGGTGCCTAAACAGGTCGAACGGCCTACAGTGGCAGTTCTCACCCCAGGCATCTACAATTCAGCTTATTTTGAGCACTCGTTCTTAGCCCAGCAGATGGGAGTCGAGCTCGTAATGGGGTCTGACTTGGTTGTCGTCGATGACTTTCTCATGATGAGAACCACCAAGGGTCTACAACGAGTTGATGTGATCTATCGAAGAATCGATGACGACTTTCTCGATCCAAAATCATTCAGAAAAGATTCTCTTCTTGGTGTTCCAGGAGTTTTTGAGGCGTTTCGCAAAGGACACCTAGCGATTGCCAATGCCCCAGGCAGTGGTATTGCTGATGACAAGGTTATCTATGCCTATGTGCCCGATATGATTCGATTCTATCTTGATGAAGATGCCATTCTTCCCAATGTTCCAACATATGTCTGCGCTGATGATAAACAGCGTTCGCATGTTTTAGAGAATCTGGAAAATTATGTCGTTAAGGCAGCGAATGAAGCGGGTGGATATGGAATGCTAATGGGCCCTTTCTCAACGGCACAGGAACGGGAAACATTTGCAGCTGCTATCGAAGCTAACCCAAGAAATTATATCGCCCAGCCGACTCTTTCGTTCTCCCGAGTTCCTACAATCATTGACGGCAAGTTTGAAGGGCGTCATGTGGATCTACGCCCTTACATTGTTTACGGAGAAGATATCTTTGTCTTACCTGGAGGACTCACCCGGGTTGCACTCAAAAAAGGATCTCTCGTGGTCAACTCATCTCAAGGAGGAGGCAGCAAAGACACTTGGGTTTTAAGAGAATCCAATGAAAGGAGATCATGCTAAGCCGTGTTGCTAATGCTATCTATTGGATGTGCCGCCAGATTGAACGGGCCGACAATATTGCTCGATTTGTTGACGTAAACATCAACCTCAATCTGGATCTACCCTCTGATATCGAAAGCCAGTGGCAACCGCTCGTAAATACGACTGGAGACGACGAGTGGTTCGAAAAACATTATGGAGATGCCACGGAAGAAACGGTTATTCGCTTTCTGACTATCGATGAAAAATATCCAAACTCGATTATCTCATGCGTTCGAGCCGCCCGGGAAAATGCAAGAACGACACGAGAAAGCATTTCTTCCGAAATGTGGGAACACCTCAACAGCCTTTACTTGTTTACCAATGATTACGCTAAACAACCGCAAACCCTAGAAAGTGCTTTTAGTTTTTTCCGTCGAATAAAAATGTCGTGCCATTTGTTCTACGGTTTAATGGATGCCACGCTTTCGCACACGGAGCCTTGGCACTTTGCTCGTTTAGGTCAATACACCGAACGGGCAGATAAGACGTCCCGAATTCTGGATATCAAGTATTACATTCTTCTACCCGATTTGGAGGACGTCGGAGCACCGTTTGATAACATTCAATGGTCCGCACTTTTGAAGTCCGCTAGCGCACTAGAAATGTTCCGAAAAGAAAAACGGAGAATCACTAGCGAACTGGTCGC
>JBCCKK010000158.1:0-7840 GCA_039027395.1 Verrucomicrobiota bacterium
GGGTTGCAATACAAGATGGATCTGGTGGACGGGCCTGCAAATCGAGATATTTTGGTCAAGTCTTGTGAGGGGACTATTGTAGTTGATCCCAAGAGTGCTCTGTTTGTGAGCGGTTCTGAAATCGATTACAGTAGTGATTTGCAAAAGGGCGGTTTCAAGGTGACCAATCCGAATGCCGAAGCGCATTGTTCTTGTGGTGAGAGCTTCGCAGCCTAATTCGAATGACGCCTTTGAATCCGTTTGTGCTTCTAAAGTTTGAACCTCGTCCTTGGATAGACCAAGAGGAGCTAAAAGCACGTTTCCTGGAATTGAGTAAGCTGCAACATCCCGATCAACAGGAAGTTGGGGCTGGGGCACGGCTCGACGCCGAACAAAAGCTTCAGCA
The DNA here is from genome assembly GCA_039027395.1 of Verrucomicrobiota bacterium. Taxonomy (GTDB): domain Bacteria; phylum Verrucomicrobiota; class Verrucomicrobiia; order Methylacidiphilales; family JBCBYL01; genus JBCCKK01. Next base: position 386 of record JBCCKK010000158.1, read on the forward strand.
GTTGAATCAAGCGAATCAGATCCTTAGTGATGACGTGCAGAGAATCAAGGCACTGTTAGAATTAGGAAATGAGTCGGATGGCGATCGGGCGCAGGGTGTTCCAGATTCAATCTTAAGCTTGTTTTCTGAAGTCACACCTGTGATCCACGAAGCAGATAGGTCTCTCAAAGTAGCCGACCAAGCTACAACAGCTCTAGAGCGGGCAATGGTGCAGGGGCAGGTGATGGAGCAAGCCTTAGCTGTTCAGAAGGCTGCAGGGAGCGTAGGAGCGGCTCGGGAACGTCTATTGGAGAAGATTCGAGACCTCGACCAAAAATGGCAGGATGATGCGGATTTTGAGAGACTAAAACAGGTCTATAGTGAACTTGTTTATGTGGTTCGATGGGCCCGGCAACTCGATGAACGGCAGTTTCGTTTGCTGAGCTTCTAATAAAAACTAGCCGCGCTAAGAAATAGAGCATCTTTACACTTGTCTTATCCAAAGGATTCAGCATTTTCGTGGCGTTTGTTGGAGAGAACCTAATGCCATCGCTCGTTAAACTCATTATAATCGTTGTTGTCTTTATAATCCTTTGGGCATTAACAGTTATTTTTTCGCGAGAGCGTATCGAGGCAGATCTCACTTTTCGTTCTAAACAAATATTAGAACAAACAGATCCGCGATATAAGGACATACAAGTTTCATTCATTGGAAGAGATGCTGTTTTGTTTGGCGAACTTCCATCGGATCTAAGTCCTGATGCCATAACCGAGTTGGTAGAGTCCGTTTGGGGTGTGCGCCAGGTCAATGCCTCAAATCTGACCAAGAAAGCATTACCGAACCCTGAACCTCCCCGAATTGAACCGAAGGAAGTTACGGAATCTCCTACACTACCGGAATTAGGTGCAGCGAAATTAGAATCGTATTCGATTTATTTTGCATTCAACAAGTTTTTACTGACCTCCGATTCGAAAAGCACCCTCAAAGATTTAGCAGCGGAGTTAAAAAGTCATTCTGAAGTGGATCTTGAAATTGCTGGGCATACTGACGAACTTGGCTCGGTCCCTTATAACGACAATCTTGGATTACTGAGAGCGAATGCGGTTAAGGATTTTCTTGTTGAAAATGGGATCCGTTCGGAGACATTACACACGGTGTCTTTCGGAGAAGAAGAACTAGCGGATGACGGAGGAACCTCAGCAAGTCGGAAGCTAAATCGAAGAGTTGAATTTTCACTAAAATAAAACGCCTATGATCTACCTAATTACACAAATCGGAATATGGCTCCTGGTTGCAGCAGTTGTTTTCTTCCTTCTCGGCCTTTGGGTTGCCCGGTCGATTGCAGCTGGACAAAGGAAAGCATACAAAGTGCAATCCGAAGGTGCGATGCCTGGGAAGGCTGAAAAGGCTTCCGAAAACCAAAAGGAATCTACAGTGGATGATTCTGTGAGGCCCTTTGCAAGCAATGCAGAATCGGAGCTTTCATCTGAGGAAGAATCAGGCTCCTCAGCAAAAACCATTGCCGCTGCAGTGCCGGTAACTGCAGTTGCTACAAAAGAATCTAAAAAACAGGATCTTCCCGATCCAGTTATCAAAGGAAATAAGATTATGAATATCAATAACGCACTCATGAAAGCCGACGAAGGCAAAAGCTTAAAAGAAATCTGTGACCTCCCTGTCTCTTGCTTGCAAGGCGTATCGGAAGGTGATGCAGAAAAACTTCAAGCTGCCTTCGGAATCAAAACGGTCCGCGATATGGCGAACTGCAAGTTCTTCAAATGGGCAGGAGCCATTGTAGAGCTCTCCAATTGCGAGGAATAAAAACCTTTTGACGTTAGCTAGCAATGCAGCGGTTCGGAGCCGCACGTTGCTAGCCGACAATCAGGAGTGAAAACAGACCTTATCTTTCATAGATAGTTTTATGTTCAAAATTCCATCACTCCTTTTTCTTCTCCTCCTGATCTACTTCGGAGTTTATGCTGGGATTTCATCGATGGGTGAATATAAGGCAGCGGCTTCGGGTAATATCAAGACCCCACTGATCCCAATAAATATTGCCGACACACGGCAGTGGCATCCGAAGTTCGCAGAGCTTAATGTTTACAAAAACTCTGAAGACAATTGGACCTGGACAGGGAATACAGCAGGATATGTGTTTGCTCCACTTATCCTTTTAGACCGACAATTCTGGCATCCAACAGAAAAGCTGTTTAACAACTAGGTTATTCCGTTTGATTTGTTTTTGACCCGCATCCTGCGTATCTGCAGGCTCTGCACCTATGCGGGACATTCCTCCAAGATTACGTCAAGTCATGGCTATAGCTGCTGGTGGTGGTTTTATTTTCATCATTATGGGAAGCTTGGCTTCTAATACCCAAGTTGGTCTTGATAAAATTGTCCATGCAGTCGGGTATGGTTTGCTTGGTTTACTCTGTATTTTAGGGCTCCCGCCAATCTGGTACGTTCCCGCGTTTATCGGAATTGTGGTGGCTGGGATTGGGCTCGAATATGCGCAAAAGGCCGTCTTGAGCGGGAGGCAGATGGAGGTAGACGATGTTGTTGCAAATTCGATTGGTTTTCTAACGGGTAGTTTTTTGGGGTTTGTAATACGTGTTGGCTGGGGATATGCACAAACTGAATTGTTGCTTTGGCTCGACCGGCGGCGTCTCGTATCTCTTGAAGATGGAGACCTTCTATTCAAGGAAGGGGATGCCAGCGAAGATGCCTATGTCGTCAGAGAAGGATGCCTTTCGATTACCAAATCGGTGGAAGGTTCGGATGAAGAAATCGCTCGATTGGAAGTGGGCGAGGTCGTTGGTGAAATGGGTGCAATTGAGGGAGTGCCTAGATCTGCAACGGCACGAGCAGTAGGCGATGTTTTGATGTATCGTATCTCAGCAAAACGAATTTTAGGTGAAACTAAGGAGGAACGAGAACACCCCGTGCTGCCCATTGCGCGCGCTCTTGCCAAGCGCCTGAGGGAGAGCAATAAGAAAAATTGATCAAACGCGTGCGATTGCGTCACAAGATCTAGGCGCTTCGCACCCCCGAATCGTTTGAAGCTTCTCCTAGATAGAGGTTGAAAATCCTCTAGAAGTTTTCAAAGAAGCCTTTCTTCATTTGTATTGAATTGCCTTCTTGATCAAAGAATTCGAGCGGATCCGTCAGGAAATCAATCTGTTGTATATCATCGGGAACGAGTTGAATCGAGATCTGTTGCAGGTATCCTGAGGCTTCGACAATATAGCCATCCATTCTGAGTTTTTCAGAAACCTCTGGATCTTCTGCGATATACCCAGAAAAGGTCACATCTTCCTCTAGTGTTATTCGTACACACTCGCCAGAACGGATGCGAGAGAGGAGTTGCGGGTTCATTAAGAGGAGCGTTTATTTTCTGCGTCGACTTGGGCTTCCACCTCTCCGGCGAATCGGTTTGGCAGATGTCGGGTTGAGAAGTGCCGTATATTTGTAGTTGAAGCCTTCCAGTTTTTTTCTCGGTATCTCGGATTTAAGTAAGGTTTCTATGGCTTTTAGGTGGTCCTCATCAAAACCTGTAAGTAGAGTCAGAGCATCGCCTGTAGTCGAGGCTCGACCCGTGCGTCCAATACGGTGGATGTAGTCTTCGGGATTTTCGGGGATATCATAGTTTATAACATGGCTGACACCGGCAATATCTATTCCTCTGGCTGCAATATTCGTTGCGATAAGGACTTCACACTCCCGAGATTTGAATTTTTCTAAAGCTTTGGTGCGCTGGCTCTGAGATCGATCCGAGTGAAGCGTTGTCACTGAGTGGTCGGTTTCCTCAAGGGCATGAGCAATTTTATCCGCTTCAACTTTGGTGCGCGTGAAAACGATCACTCCGTTGTAATCGACATGATCTAAAAGGGCGAGGAGTAGTTCAAACTTCTGATCGGAAGCGACGGGATAGAGAGCATGGTCTACGGTTTCTGCTTTACTGACTTGAATATCGATCTGCACTTTCTCTGGGTCCTTCATTGCCCAAGAAATGAGATTTTGAATAGCCGGAGGTAACGTCGCTGAAAACAAAAGGGTTTGTCGTTCTTTAGGGCACGCATCAATAATGCGTGTTACGTCAGGTAGAAATCCCATATCTAGCATTCGATCTGCTTCATCGAGAACGAGATGGGAGACATTTTTGAGATCTAAGGCTCCCGATTCGAGGTGATCAATAAAGCGGCCTGGAGTTGCGACAATGATATCAGGCGATCGCTTCAACGCAGCAAGCTGAGGCTCATATTTGACGCCTCCGTGAAGTAAACAATAACTGAGATGGGAAAACGCCGTGAAATCTTTTAATGCATCGTTGACTTGAGCGGCTAACTCTCGAGTCGGTTCTAGAACGACAGCCCTGGTGTTTCCGGGTTCTTTGAGCTTAGAGAGCAGTGGTAGTAGAAATGCTGCAGTCTTTCCGGTGCCGGTCTGAGCAGAAGCAAGCAGGTCCCTTTCTTTTAAGATGACGGGGATTGCTTGGGCTTGAATAGGGCTCGGATCAACAAAGCGTAGACGTTGGACGGCGTGAACAATCCGTGGATCTAAGCCTAAATTTTGGAATGACATTCCGAAGATCCTAGTGAGGTCTGTTTGGGATGCAATCCAGACCTTTCAGCGATTCTAGCGCCGCGCAAGGACGTCGGATTCGTATTGAGTGACGAGTTCCGTACAGATTCCATCCTCCGACACATCATGTAGGCGACAATTCCAGTGCTAGTCTTGAAGCTTCAAGTAGCAAAACAAATCAAATTTAATGAGCTAGTTACAGACTTTAATAAAGGATTGATAGGTGGATTCCCAAGCATCTGGATTTTGTGGGGTGAAGATTTCCGTTTCGAAAGAGTTTCTGACGACTCTTCGAAGACCAGATAAGGTTTCAATTTGTCCGTCTGAAATCGCTTGAATCAAAAGGTTCCCAATTGCTGTTGCCTCGACAGGACCCGCATGAACTTCGATATTGAGGGAATTAGCAGAGAATTGGTTCAATAGCATATTTTTGCAGCCACCACCGACGATATGAAGGCGGTCAATTCTTTTGCCGATCAGCTGTTCGAGCTCGGTGAGTGCTTTTTTATAGTAGAGGGCCAAGCTTTCGAAAACCCCACGCAGCACGGTGGCGTGATCTGATGGCGGTGTCTGTCCGGTTTCCTCACAGAATCTGCGGATCTTTGTTTCCATGTCGCCCGATTTGGAGAAGAGCTCGTGATTGGGGTCGATAAAGTAGCTAAATGCGGGAGCATTCTCTGCCATATGAGTCATTGTTTCGTAATCATAGTGGGTGCCTTGTTCAGACCATTCGGTTTTGAGTTCTTGAATAACGAAGAGACCTGAGATGTTCTTTAAGAAGCGGATTGTATGACCATATCCGACTTCATTTGTGAAATTTGCTTTGGCGGTTTCTTCGTTAATTAACGGCCTATCTAGCTCGACTCCCATTAAAGACCAGGTGCCCGAGCTTAAATAGGCCCAAGAAGTACCGTCATCTTCGGCCGGTACTGCTGCGATGGCTGCAGCTGTGTCATGGGAGCAAGTCGCAACAACCTGGGTTTCTTCTAGTCCTTTAAGATGAGGTGTCTTGATCGGACCAAGCCGTGTTCCGGAGGAAACAATATTGGGAAAAATGTTGGGGAGTCCGAGGCTATCGATCAGTTTACCTGACCATTTTCGGTGTTTGGGATTGTAAAGAGCTGTGGTGCTTGCCAGAGAAACCTCTTGCTTTGCCACCCCAGAAAAAAGGTAGTTGATGTAGTCGGCAATACATAGAAATGAATCGGCAAATCTAAGAGTTTCGGGGTCTTGATCGTTATGAGCAGCCAGTTGGAAGATTGTATTGAAAAACATGGTTTGGATGCCGGTTTCGGTGTAGACGGAGGATAGTCCAAGTTCTCGGTCGATTTTATCGATCCATCCATCGGTTCGACTGTCGCGGTATTGGTAAGGGGGGCAGAGCATCGGATTATTTTCTCGGATAAGCACGTAATCCACGCCCCAAGAATCACAGCTGATGCTTCTCGGTTTAATGCCTTCTCGCAAAACGCATTTTAGCCCTTCTTCGAGTTCTCCAAAGATTTGGAGGATCTGCCAGTGATTTGATCCATGGAGCGTTATCGATGGGTCTGAGAATCGATGGACTTCTTCCAGCGTCAATCTTTGGTCTTGAAGACTCCCTTTTATTACTCGGCCGCTTCCTGCGCCGAGGTCAAACGCGATGTAATCCATCATTTTTTATTAGCGTTTTCGATCATATAATTCAAGCTTCTGAGTTGTGCTGTAGTGGTCGGATATTCCGGCTTGGAATTTTATGGGTCATTTCGGCATACTGAAGTCCTCTATGGCTAGGCTATCTCAGAAACTCGGATTGATGGGAAGACGGATAAAGAAGATCCTGACGGACATCCTTCGCTACAGCCAATTGGATCCGTTTCCAATTGCTAAGTCTGCTCAAGGTTACAAGAGAGAATACCTTCCGGGTGATTTAAAGGCTGCCCTGAATGTGGCCCTGCTGGCATTTCCCCAAGGAATGGCGTATGCAGTGATTGCCGGTTTGCCGATCGAATATGGGATCTATGGCTCAGCGATTGCTGCCATCATAGGCCCTGTTTTCTCGGGTTCTCGTTTTATCATGCTGGGGCCCACCAATGCGACCTCAGTACTGCTTCCCGTAGCGATTGGGACTTTGGCGGTTACGATAGAGCAGAAACTTACTTTGGTCCCTCTGCTTTTAATCATGGCAGGACTCGTCTTGATTTTGGGTGCTGTTTTTCGAGTCGCCAATTTAACTCAGTATATTTCTAGGTCTGTTGTCACAGGCTACATCACTGCGGCAGCGTTCTATATTATTGTCAATCAAATCAAGAAAGTCTTTGGATTGGATTTCGAAAAGGAATTAGATGCCACTTTGGTAGACGTCATTTATCTAACGGTTACTCATTTTAATGAAACGCATGTGCCTTCGCTCGTTCTTGGTCTTACTACAGCAGCGTTGTATATGCTCCTACAACGCTTTCTTCCTGCTTTGCCAAATGTTGCGTTAACCCTATTAGCAATGTCATTTGTTGGATTTGGGATGGATTGGGTTCTAACAAACGTGGACTCGTTTCGGGGCTCATTTAATGGATCGATCGAGTTGCTGTATGCTATTGATGCTTCACAGTGGCGCCCAACACTGCCGACTTTGGATTATAATGCGATTACTGAACTGGCTGGCCCCGCCTTTGTTATCGCATTTCTTTGTATTCTGGAGGGATCTTCCATTGGAAAGTCTTTAGCGGCCCGAGCCGGAGAAAAACTCAATACGAATCAGGAAATGTTTGCAATGGGTATTGCTAATCTTACCTGCGGATTTGGTGGAGGGATGCCCGCTTCTGGATCGCTTACGCGCTCCAAGCTTAATGATGACACCGGTGCACGGACTCCGTTTGCTAGTATATTTTGTGGGATTTTGTGTATTATTGGAGCGA
>JBCCKK010000159.1:0-7773 GCA_039027395.1 Verrucomicrobiota bacterium
AAGTCCAGTGGAACTATAGTAAATTTAAGGGGTGTTTTTTCCTCAAATAGTTCATTATGCCAGTATAGCTGGCGACTTTCATTCATCTTCTATTAAGGTCGGTATGATATTTTCTGAGCAATGAAAGTGTTGATTATTGAGGACAATGACCGTTTGCGGAAATCGATTCTCGATTACGTTCGGGATGAGGGCTTTGTAGCGGATGGGGCTTCAGAAGGGGAGGAAGGTTATTACAAGGCCAGTAATTGGGAGTATGATGCGATCATATTGGATATGATGTTGCCGAAGATGGATGGATGGATGGTTTTACAGCAGTTGCGCGATGGTGGAAAAACGGTTCCGGTGATTATTTTAACAGCTCGCGATGCGGTTGAGGATCGGGTGCGTGGTCTGAACTGTGGAGCAGATGATTATTTAGTGAAACCTTTCGAAATGGAGGAACTGATTGCTCGAATTCGGGCTGCCATCCGTCGTGCTAAAGGGCGACCTCAACCCATTCTAGAGATTGGACCTATTACTTTAAATACATCTCAGCGGACTGTAACACTTCAAGGGAGCCCTGTGGAAATGACAGCTCGAGAATATTCTTTGCTCGAGATTTTGGCCTTTAAGCAAAACGCGCTTGTCACCCGAGACGAGATTTACGAGAAACTTTTTGATGAGCGGGATGAGACCATGTCGAATATGTTAGATGTGTATATCTACAAACTTCGACAAAAATTTGGAAAGGAACATATCGTCACGCGTCGTGGCATGGGCTATCAATTGGTTCCATGACCGCGTTTTGGCAGAGTATTCGCTGGCGTATTTTTTCCTATTATACGTTGCTTATTGCTGTAGCGGTCACGCTCATGGCCGGAGCTTTTTATATCTCTGCGAAGGAGAACCTAGAGAGGCTCGAAATGACGCAGCTGCAAACGATGGGGGTCAGGCTCCTGCCATTGGTTTTTCCTCCGCTTGCATTGGAGCAAGGGAGAACTCTGCCTGCGCCTCCTGGAAGGGGAGGTAGAAAGCCTCGCGAACGGCGTTGGGAAGGTCTCCGCAGGGCAATGGAGAAAGAGCGTGTTTTTTATTTGGCGTTCGCCGGCCCTGAAATGATTCATAAATCGGCATCGGCACCGCCTGAGCTGGAGGATCCCGAGTTCTCTCGTGACAAAAAACTAATGGAAGCTTTGAATCATCCGGACTATCTGCTCACAACCATCGTTGCACCTAGAGGGAAACGAATGCTGGTAGGTAAGTCGCGGGAGGAATTTGATCTGAAAGTATGGGGGTATCTGCGGAACATTGTGATCTTGGCGACTTCTGTTTTTCTAGGCACTGCGGTTTTTGGATATGTGATTTTGGTGCGTGGATTGAGACCCATTCAGTCGATTAGTTCGACGGCACAGCAGATTGCAGCTGGAGATCTATCAGGACGAATTGAGATTACAGAACAGAGCTCGGAGTTAGGAGGATTAGCTGGTGTTTTGAACCAGACTTTTGATCGTTTGGAACATTTACTTAAGCAACAGGTTCAGTTCACAGCGGATGCCTCGCATGATTTGAGGACACCTATTGCAGCGATCCTAGCGGACTGCCAGTTTTCTTTGAAAAAGCCACGCACAACAGAACGCTATCTCGAAACGATTGAAGTATGCCACGAAAGTGCACAGCACATGCGTATGCTGGTAGATCAACTTGGGCTGCTAGCGAGATACGATGCCGACGAATCCGATCTTTCTCGGGAACCGCTCGATTTAGCGGAAGAGGTAGACGCGGTCTGCCAAGTAGTAAAGCCAGTTGCCGAAAAATCGGGTATCTATTTGGGAACAGATCTTTCTCCAGTAAGAATGTTTGGGGATTCTTTAAGATTGAAGCAAGTATGGCTCAATTTGCTCAACAACGCACTTTGCTACACGGAAATGGGTGGACATGTCAAAGTGCGAACGGGAGAAAATCGAAAGATGGGTTGGTTAGAAGTAGCAGATAATGGTATCGGAATTCCCCAAGATGCATTGGAGCATGTATTCGATCGATTCTATCGTGTTGACGACTCCCGCAATGTGAAAACGGGTGGTTCAGGACTGGGCCTGGCGATTTGTAAAACGATTATCGAGGCCCATGGGGGAGCGATTTCGGTCAAAAGTGAAATCGGATTGGGGAGTTGCTTTCGAGTGGAGTTACCGACAGCCAGCTAGAGCAGGCTTCCTCCCCTCAGGGCATTGATTCTTCAGTTCTTTTATGTCATACGTGTTGGGTTTATGGCAGAGATGGATCAAATAGCGTCGAGCCTTTGGCCCCGGCGAAGGTTTATTGCTACAACTTCGTTAGCGCTGTCACATCTTCTTTTCTCGTCATGCGAGCGGCGAGATCTTCCCTGGCATGAGTATGAGCCTGTATTACCCATTAAGTATGCGAATCAGCCTTCTCTAGATGTTTTTATGCATTTGAGTGCAATGGTATGTGGTGTCTCGAAGTTATCCGAGGGTATTGGGAAGCAATACTTCCAGTTAATGTCAGAGGAGCCTTACGGATTGAGAAATATTGGGATGTCTTACCATCGGATTTGTTCTGTTTGGAAGAAGAATCCAGAACTACCGCTTTGGGAATTAATTAAAAAATTTGAACCTTTGCAGGAGGGGATGCGCTGGTTCGTGGGGCATCTTGCTGTGACTTGGTATTGTGGAGTTTATTATTTTGAGGATCAACCGGGAGTCGTGATCACAGCAAAGGAAGCGCTGATTTGGCAACGTCTCGAACCACTAAAAATTCATTCCGGATTCATTGCTTGTCCGCCGATGTATTGGGGCGATCCTCCGGAGGCAGTTTCATGAGCAGAAGTGCCGATGTTGCCGTCATTGGCAGCGGCGTTGCGGGGTCTCTGATTGCTTGGAAATTGAGTCAACAAGGGCGGCGGGTGGTTATCTTTGAGAGTGGGCCTACGCGTTCGAGGCAGCAGCTTTATCAAGGTTATCTCAAGAAAGGGAATGATCACTTTTATCCTCCGGTGCCCGAAGTATTCAATGCTTTGACGGAAGCGGAGGAGTCCGAAAAGGCCTTTCAATACTTCAATGTTTTACGTCTTGCAGGTGGAACGACCTGGCATTGGGGCGGAACCTGCTTGCGTTTTGTTGAAGACGATTTTGAGCTAAAGTCGCGATATGGAGTAGGCGTTGACTGGCCAATCTCGTATCAAGAGATTCTGCCGTATTACCGAGAAGCAGAGAAAGAGTTAGGAGTTAGCGGTGACTTTCCTGAATCATTACCTCACACGTCTCCGACCTATTGCGATAAACGGTTTGTAGCGGCAGGAGAGCGTGTTGGAATGCCAATGACCCATATGCCGATTGCCAGATTGCGAGATAGTTATGATGGTCGTCCGGGCTGTGCTGGGTTTAATAATTGTTGGCCGATCTGTCCAACCGGAGCTCACTATGCCGCAATTGTTCATCTTGAGAAAGCCATGGCTGCAGGAGCGGAACTGAGGCCGGAAGCACTGGTGACCCAACTTAAGGAAGGCCGGAAAGGAAAAATTGAAACACTTACCTATCGGAATGCCGCAGGAGAGTCTCACGATTTTCGAGCCAGTCAATTTATCTTGGCGGCGAATGGGGTAGAAAATGTTCGTTTATTGATGCTGTCGAAGTTGGCGAGCAAATCCAACGCGCTGGGGCATTATTTGATGACCCATCCAGGGGGAGAAGTATTTTTTCATGCCAATGAACCTCTCTATTCAGGTCGGGGACCTCGCACGGGGTATGGGTATTTTGGTTTAACTTCGGGAGCGCATCGAAGTGAAGATGCTTCTGGCTACTTCAATGTTTCCAATGTCATCGATCCGGTTCGCGATTTGGCGGATCTAGAGGCAAAAGGCTTCTTGGGGAAAGCGTTTGGAGATGCATTTTACGAGAGGATTATTCATCAAGCTAAGATGTATCTTTCTGTAGAGCAACTTCCGGAATATAAGAATCACCTTCGTTTGGACTTCGATCAGAAAGATATTACGGGTCTTCCTAAGTTGGTTGCGTTTTGTCCTACAGATTCCTATTCAGAACGAGGCCTTACCCAAATGAAACGCTCAGCACTAAAATTGGCTGAGGCGATGGGGTGTAAAGACTTTCAGTACAGCACGAAAACCGATGAAAGCCATATCATGGGAGCGACGCGAATGGGAACAGATGAAGTAGAATCTGTGGTAGATCCCAATTGTTGTAGCCATGAACATCGAAATCTTTTTGTGTTAGGGGGGAGTGTGTTCCCCACAGGTTCTTGTGTGAATCCAACGCTTACGATTGCGGCTTTGACTCTGCGCCTAGCCCGGCATTTCAAGTAGTTACCTTTTTAATTCTTGTTGTCAGCGAGGGGGGTGGCATAGCCTCTAGCGTTTTCTGGTTATGTTCAGTCATGCTGAGGAGATAGAATTTTGGGTTACCCGAAAACATCGATTTCGAAAAATCGCTGGTGTTCTTTATTTATTACTAAGCACTGTCTACCTTTCTTGGCGATGGACCGTTCTAAATCCAGATTACCCCATTCTTTCATTACTGCTTTTGCTCTGTGAAATTATCGCATTTTTAACAGGCCTATCTTTGATTTATGGAGGTTGGAATCACGTTCGTCGAACTCCTGTTAAAGCGAACCGTTCCTATTCGGTTGATGTTTTTGTCCCTGTCTATTCAGAGCCTACGGACATGATTGAGATGACGGTGATTGGAGCTAAATCGATTCGATATCCACATAAAACGTTTCTGTTAGATGATGGGAATCGACCCGAGTTAAAAGAGCTGGCTGAGAAACACGGAGTCCACTATATCGCACGGGGAAATAATATTGGAGCAAAGGCTGGGAATCTTAACCACGCTCTTAAGCAGACGTCCGGCGATCTAGTAGCGATCTTTGATGCCGACCATATCGCAAAACGAAACGCGATCGATCAACTTGTAGGTTTTTTTAACGAAGCGGATGTGGGACTCGCTCAGGCACCTCAAATGTTCTATAACGAAGACGCCTTCGTTTTTCGCGATACGATGGTGGGACCGTCTCGCTGGGACGAGCAGTGCTTTTTTTACAATATGGCACAGCCCTCTCGCGAACACTATGGTGCAGCATCTGGAGTGGGGACAGGGGCTCTCTTCCGTAGAGAAGCACTGCTTGCCACGGGAGGTTTTCCCGAAGAAACCTTGACCGAGGATTTTCACGGTTCTCTAAAACTACTTAAAGCGGGATGGCGCACGGTTTATTTGAATGAGCCGGTGGCTTGGGGAGTCGCTGCTGCCGATGTTCCTGAATATTATAAGACAAGGCATCGATGGCTTTATGGAAATCTCCAGGCTCTGGTTGTGGAAAACATTCTTTTTTGTAAGGGATTAAGTCTCCGGCAACGTCTAGGTTACCTCACTTTAGGGCTTCAGGTTCTCGAGGGATGGCAGCAACTTCTTTTTATTCTGATCCCGGTCCACTGCATGATTTTTTATTCCATTCCAGTGGAGCTCAGCCATGTCAACGTGGGAATGATTATTTTAGTCCCCTTTATTCAATGTCTTCTTTTGACCGTGTATGCGGCTGGATATGCTCCTTTTTCGAGTTCCCAGATTTTTGCGATTGGCCGAATGCACGTTTACCTCATGGCATTTCTTGCTCTCTCCAAGCGAAAGATGCGTTGGAGAGTTTCTTTAAAAAACGTTTTGGGCAAGGTTCAATGGAATCTGTTGGGGTTGCACATTTTTATTTTTGTCAGCTGTATGGCGGGTGTCTTGTTTGCTGTGGTTCGTTGGTTTATGCGACTCGATGAACCTGATCTCGAGTTGATTTCGGGCATTGGATATGGGGATATTGCTCTCGTGGCGGCGATGTGGGTCGGCATCAACGGGCTCCGTAGTGGGAAATGGATCTACGATACGATTCATTTATCGCGAAAGACGCACCATAAATACCTCTTCGAAGTGTGCCTTCCCGTGCTTGATCAAAGCTGCAATTTGGTTGCAACTACGGATCGTATATCGTCCGAAGAGTGGGTTTTAGATGATGTTTTGGTTTCTTCAGAATCTAATTTAGCGAAGTCGCCTTATACGGTTCTTTTGCCGGGTGGAAGCGTTTCTATTTCTTCAGAAGTAGGCTCAGGTCCTGCGGGGAGGGTGGCAACAATTGATTTATCTACGACTGATTTGATGTTATTAAAAAAGGCATTGTATTCAGTGGATTGGCACCGCTTGGTTCGCCTTTCATCTCGAGCTGAGTCGGCGCGGCGGCAGGGCTTGGCAGGTGAGTGGCAGGGCGTGGTCTTAAATGGTGCCGACGGAGTACGAAGGTGGGCCATGTTACTTAAGTCTACTGAGGATTCTAGCTTGGGTAAGTTATTTGTTGCCAACGAACTGCGTGAAGGGGTTGATTATAAGGTTCAGGTTTTACAAAACGATGTTGTTAAAGAATATGTCTGCAAGATTAACGGTGAACAGGAAGTTAGACCTGAGGTTCCTGAGGATCTTATGGGGAATCATTTTCGAGTTTACGAAGTTGACATCATTTTGGTGGAAATCTAGTACTCGGGACATGAAATGGATAGGAAAGGCAGCATTAACGTTGGCGACTTTTGCTGGAATGCATTCCGCACTGCTCGCAGGAGTTGGGGAAATTGAAACGACCGAACCTCATACTGTTCTTGAGACCGGAGTTGTTGACGAGCCCGTTCGTGGGGCGATCTTCGCGGGAGGCGCTGCGAGAGAGGATTCTTTTTACTCTTACGCTGGAGCTGTTCATTCGTTGAATGGCGATTTAAATGAAAGCGGATTCACTTTAAAGGCATTTGTTGGTGGTGGTCAGTATTACTACGATACCGTGGCAGTTCCCGATGGGGAGGAGACGGGTTCGATTCTCGATTTTTCTGCAACTCTGGGATATCAATACGTCGTTAAAGATAACTGGAAGTTAAGCCTGGGTGTGGGGCCCCATCTAAAAGACAAATTTCTCGACGACGGAGATCCAGGTAATGTGGGTAGCTCGGGAACGAGTGTTGGAGTTAAAGTTGAAGGTGGAATTTCTGGGGCAATGGGTCCTGTTGATTTAAGTGCCCTGGCGCAATATACGTCGGTTGAGAACAGCGTTTGGACTCGGGGAAGAGCTGGATACAACACTGGATTTTACACGATGAAGCTAGGTCCTGAGATCACGTTCTTAAATAACGACACGTTTGAAGAACTTCGTGTGGGTGGTTTTGTGGGCTTTCAGCCAACCAGAGATTTTGGATTTACGCTATCCCTTGGGTATGCTGATTTCGATTCTGATTCTGCAAGTTCCGGTTCCTCTATTTACGGTGGAGCGGGTATTGTTTGGACTTACTAGATTAAGGTTTCTAGGCAGCTAAGCCGGAAAGCCCTCCTTATCATACGGAGGGCTTTTTCGTGTCTACCCATGTCTTTGAGGAAGAGTTATGGCGACTAGGTTTCTTTTGGATTAATTCAATAAAATTAAATTTTTTCAAAAAATAACCCGATTCATCTAAAATTAAGTTTTGATTTGATACCTTACGCTCAGAACAACGAAAGAGTAAGGTATGAATCAAAACGTAACGACTTCACAAGAACCTTTGAGATTCCGAGGCATGGAACCTGGATTGGGACCTAAACTTTTACAACACCGCTATGATGGAGACAAAGATCCACAAGTGATTTCAGTTAAACTTCGCTTGGATAAAATTGCACCGAAGGCGGCAAAGAAGTCTCCATAACATTAATAAATTTCACCCCGACGCACCCTGTCTAATCCACATAGGGGTGAACCTCAAGAAACGCGCAA
>JBCCKK010000160.1:0-7746 GCA_039027395.1 Verrucomicrobiota bacterium
CGCTACACCGGAGTCGCTCTTCCTAATGAATTGGACAAAGAAATTCGCTACCTTCTAGCAAAAATCCAAAACTAGGATTCTTAGAATCGGTAACGAAGGTTGATTGTATACCTCATCCCTGTATTCTCCTACCATGGCAGACTGCGACCCTAACTACGTTCGCTTGCACTCAATTGTTTCTCGCCTAGAGACTCGATCGAACTCATGTCCGGGACTCTTTCCTCTTCGAGATGCTGAACATTGGATTCAACTCGCACGTATGGAAGCTGGAGCGTCTCCGGCACCGTTTGCCGAAGCAAAAACCTGGCCTCTCAAACTTGTAGAAACACTCTGGCAAACGCTTGAAGATTTTGATCGACATCCCGAAAAAGCCCACGCATCCCTCAACCGATTACTTAGCCAAAACTCGACTTCTTCCATTTGTCTCGTTTCTGAAAGCGCTCCTGAGACGGCAGCCACTCGCCTACAAGCCATCGAAACAATCCTAATTCCTTGGAAATCCTCTTGTCAAAAGGCTCAACCTCGATCAGCTTAAGGGCATCATGTCGATTGCACTGATTATTCTCGTCGTTCTGCTTCTCGTCGTTGTTTTGCTAGCTATTGCTGGGCTTGTCTTCGGAATTAGCGTTTACAACCGACTCGTTACCCTCCGCAATCGATTCAAGAATGCTTTTGCCCAGATCGATGTGCAGCTAAAACGCCGTTACGATTTGATCCCCAACCTCGTTGAAACCGCCAAAGGATATCTCGATCACGAACGCGAAACACTGGAAGCGGTGATTGCTGCCCGTAACCAAGCAGCTGGTGCCGGACAGAAAGCTGCAAGTGATCCAGGAAATGCTCAGGCCATGCAGGGGTTAGCGGGTGCAGAAACCGCACTGACCGGGGCTTTAGGTCGCTTGTTCGCTGTCATGGAGGCCTACCCAGATCTTAAGGCCAACGAAAACATGAAGCAACTTTCCGAGGAACTCACTTCAACAGAAAACAAAGTTGCCTTCGCTCGTCAGGCTTACAATGACTCGGTTATGGTTTATAATACGGAACGCGAGTCGTTCCCTCAAAACATTGTAGCCAATTTCACAAACTTCCGAGAAGCTGCTTTGTTTGAAATCGATGACCCGAAAGAAAAAGAAGCACCCAAAGTTTCCTTCTCTTAACAAGTTCGTATTTATTCTCTTCCTAGGTCGGCTCCATGGACTTCTTTGAGCAACAGGATCAGGCGCGGAAGAAATCTCACTTACTTGTTGTCTATTTTTTTGCGGCAGCCTTGCTCACGATGTTGGCTCTTTATGGGGTCACTGCAGGAGCATTTGCCTACGCGCGCCACGACGCAGACCCTGGTGGTGACTTCGAAGGCGGTAAACTTCCACGAACCGCCACCTACGGCTCGCTCCTCAATGCGACGCTCCCACTCCACGACAATCTTCCTCTCGATCTTGATCTCATCTTCACTGTATTTCTAAGCACCGGTTTGATCATCTTGCTGGGAAGCGGAGTCAAAACCTATCAGTTATCACAAGGAGGACGGGCCGTTGCTACGATGCTTGGAGGAAGGCGTATCCAGCCCAACACGACCGATACTCAGGAGCAAATGCTACTTAACATCGTAGAGGAAATGTCGATCGCCTCGGGAACCCCTGTGCCCGAAATCTACCTGCTCGAGGAACCTGCAATCAACGCCTTTGCGGCTGGATTCAACCCTACAGACGCCGTGATTGGCATAACACGTGGCTGCATCATGAATCTCAACCGAGACGAATTGCAGGGTGTCGTAGCTCACGAATTTAGTCATATCTTAAATGGCGATATGCGATTAAATATGAAAATGACCTCCCTAGCCCACGGGATCTTATTCATCGCATCAACCGGCATGTTATTGCTGCGGCTCCCATTTCGCATGGCATTCTATGCCTCAGCAGGTTCCAGAAGTAGTAGAGATCGCAAAAGTGGGCTCCCGATTCAAATCCTCCTCGTGATCCTTGCTGTCGGCGCTGTATTGGCAGTTATCGGCTCAATTGGCTATTTCTTTAGCAAACTTCTAAAAAGTGCTGTCAGTCGTCAGCGTGAATTCCTTGCCGATGCAGCTGCAGTTCAATTCACTCGAAACCCCGAAGGCATCGGCAATGCCCTTAAAAAAATCGGTGGGCTTGTCCATCGCGGGAGAATTCAAGCCGGACAGGCCGAAGAAGCCAGTCACTTCTTCTTTGCCAACGCACTCGCAGGATCATGGTTTGACTGGTTTGCTTCGCATCCTCCTCTAGCGGAACGAATCCTCCGGCTCGATCCACACTTTGACGGAACCTATCCGAAGGTAAAACCCGCAAAGCACGAACCTCCCAAAGACACTTCATATCAAAAAGGAAAACACTCACTTCCCCCTCGAATTCCAGGACTGCCCACAGGGGCCGAGCAGGTAGCCGGGCTCGTTGCCAGCGCAGGCCAAATCACTCCCGTCGCTCTTAGTGCGGCAAACCAAATCGCTCGAAGTCTTCCAGAGTCGGTCTACAAAGCCGCTCATGAACCCTTTGGCGCTCGAGCCGTTGCCTACGGGATCCTACTGGATCCCGATAGCACCGTTCGCAATGCACAAACTCAAGTCCTACAGCAATGGGCGGATCCTGCAGTGCTCCGCGAACTTGAGCACCTCTGGGAAGATCTTAGAAATATCACACCTCGGCAGCGACTCGTCCTCGTTGATCTGGCAATTCCTGCACTTCGAGAATTAAGTCCCGAGCAATTTACAAACTTTCGCAACATCATCGGACACCTGGTCGCCGCAGACCAGTCGATGTCTCTCTTCGAATACAGCTTAGAAAAAATTCTTACCCATCATCTCGACCCTCATTTTAACAAAGTCAAGCCGTCCATTCCTCGCATTCAAAACCTCAGTGCCGTTTGGGACGAATGTATCATTCTGCTCGCTGGACTTGCCTATGTGGGCAGCGATACCTATGAGGAGGCCAAAGAAGCTTTCAAAGAAGGATTAGGTCAGCTCAATATCGCAGATCGCACTGCAGAACTCCCCTCCCATGAAAACGCAGGTCTTCGACAGGTAGACCAAGCCCTCAATCGCCTTTGCGAGTTGACTCCCATGCATAAACGAAATTTGCTTTTCGCTTGTTCTCAGGTTGTTCTCAAATACCGTGGAATCGAGGATGAAGAAGGCGAGTTACTAAGAGCCATTGCCGATAGCCTAGGCTGCCCACTTCCTCCGCTCGTTGTAGAAACGATGAATCGTTGAGAGTCGATCGGCTCACGGATCACACACTTGAAACACGAATAAACAAGGGCACAAGGCTAATTGCTCAAAATAAGGTTTGCTTACAAATTCTAGAATCGTTATGTTTTGGGTCTGGAAAGGAGAACAGGCCAGAGCATTCAATCCTGATCCGAGTGCTGAGAGATCGTCGATCAGGAACGTTAATAATGAAACTATCTCTCTCAGCCTGAGCGACTAACTTTAAATAAGATCTGGCTGGGCAGCTCATTTTACAGGACGAGATTACGGCTTTTAGACAAACAAGACTTTCACTATGGACACGACCCCCGCATTCCTTCTCACGATGAAGACAGCTTCTGCAGCTCTGCGGCAGACGGGGTACTCCGCTCTGTATTCGAATTGAATCCGTAACTCATCCGACAGTTTAAGCAGCCTGGCCCTCTGGTACTGAGCCAAGCTATGGATAATACAAGAAATCGTTCGCGAAATAACAATCGAGGACGTCGACGCCCTTCCCGCAACCGCGGTCGCGGCGGACGGAATCGTCGTCAAACAAGACCTCAGAAAAAGCAAAACCCGATCCTTGCCTTTTTCGCAAAACTTTTTGGCAAAGGAAGTGCTCCCGCTAAAAATGGTCGGACCCGTAATAATAACAACAACAAACGAAACGGCAGTTCGACTCCGAAGGAAGAAAAACAGCCCGAAGTATGCTCCCCCAAACTCTATATCGGCAACCTGTCTTACGACACAACTGAAAGTGATCTTTTTGACCACTTTGCTAGCGTTGGTTCTGTGAAAAATGCCGAAATCGTCCGCGACCGCAACGATCGCTCCAAAGGATTCGGCTTTGTGGAAATGAACTCTGTAGAAACCGCCAAAACGGCTTCTGAGAAGTTTCACCGCACCGACTATATGGGACGGCAAATTATTGTCGCGGGCGCTAAAAAATAATACCCAATAACATTTTATCTAGAAGCGACCACCGTCAAAGGTGGTCGCTTTTTTTCACCGATTCTGTTCCAAGAGATCAAGACGCTTATCATGCATCTTAAAGAATGAGTTAAGGAAATCAGGGCTCTCTGCCAAAGAGTGTCTGATAAAGAATCCGGTAAATCCCCGTATTATCTAAATTCGGGGGAAGCAGGTCTCCATTAAATCCCTCTGCCCGAGCAAGGACACCACCGGGAAGATCACGGGATGTCGGCCAGGCAACTGCAAATGAAAACGTTTGACCCGCCGCGTCTGGGGCACTTTGAAACGGCTGAGTTCCTGTTCCGTCAACCCCATCAACCGGGGCTCCATTAGCCATGGCTTCCATCAACGTTCCATCAGGTTTCAAGAGTTTATCCTTACCCTGTCCGAGTAAAGCGATTAGCTGCACTCCAGAAGCATTGCTATCCGCAGCAGTAATCAGAAGCGTATCATCTCGTTCGGCAATAAACGATCGGCCTTCCGCAATCGCTCGATCTGCTCGAGCATACGCTTCAAACAATCCAGAAGCATTATTTTGGTTGGCGAAATTGTCCGTTGCCTCCTCTTCTACCATCAGGAAAAACTGATCGTCTCCATACGAAAGAAATCGCAGGGCCTCTCGTGTCATTTCTCCAACGTCTGGAGCGTCCTCGTTATACGGCGGTAGCCCCCGGGAACGAAGTTTTTCTTCAGACACGGTATTATAGGTATCTTCAGCGACGAATAGCCCCAGCACTTTATCCGTGTCATCGGGCAGAGCAGCGAGTTCTTCGCTCGTATAAACAACCGTGAATCCATCCGCTATCGCTTCTTCGATCAAATTCCGATTGTCATCTCGAATTCCCGGCCTGCCATGCCGGCCGACAGTCCCAGTCGGGAGAAAAAGAATTTCTCCGCCTCCTAGGATGACCTTAGCCCCTGAGCTGAGCACCTGTGAAACGACTTCAGTTCTGTTTTTTCGACTTTTAACGCGAGCCAACATGGCCGCAGTTCCGGGTTCAGCTAAGTGGCCCGAATTGACAATACCACACCGTATACCGGACTCAATTGCCTCCATCATTAAACTTCCCGAATATCCCGACGCAGACTGAATCGACGCCCCTTCGTCGAGGCCAAAAGAATTTCTACCGACTTTAACCCCATAGGCATGGATCGTCCCCCCTGCATGAGACGTGGGAGCAAGAGAGTTTCGCACGTGAGCGCGATAAACCGACAGATAGGGAAGTTGGTCCCAGGCTAAATTTCCATCTGGACCTATATGAAGCACTCGATAGGCATGCCAAGCTGACAAGCTGTATCCGTCTGGATGAATGAAAATAACATTCCCTTTTTCTTGATCATCATGGTGAACGTGATCGCAACCTTGGATCAAAAGCAGCATCGCAATAGCTATGAAGCATTGAAGGTATCGGAGGCATGCGAACCCATGCAGCCAGGTTGATTGTTTTGAAGTCGTGTGATTTCTTGAAAAAGAACGGTCTCTTTTGAATATTTTTCTGTCCATGTGAATTTTTATAGAACTTTCGTCCCCGATGATTATTAGTAATCGAATTTAGCCAATACGTAAATTCTATTAATATAAACTTAGAGGCCCACAGCATTTTATCATCGTGTTATTAATTCAACCGGTTTAAAGCCCTAGTGAAGTAAAACTCAACTCCTATTCTTTTTGGCTTTTCTATGATCTTTTGCCTAGGTGTCTCCTAATTTCTACAGACAATGCTTTTCAGCTCATTTCAAGTTTTCGTTCAACTTATACTGACCTATTCCTAATCTTCATTTAGTAGCCGAACGAGTTCAGAAACGATAGTCTCTTGGACTCAGTCCAAAATAGTTTTTGAATTGCCGAGCAAAAAAACGCTGATCCTCGAGCCCAAGTCTGTGGGCAATTTCTTTAATCGAATCCGAGGAGTCCGTCAGTAATAGAGCTGCGCGCCGAAGGCGTTCAATTTTCAACCATTCACGAGGAGAAAGTCCAAATTGCCTACGAAAGACTCTACTGAAATAGTCGGGGGAGTACCGAAACAGGTCTGCTAGATCCGTTGGGGACGGATTAAGATGGATGTGGTCACTTAGATGTTTTTCCAAGCTAGAAAGCTGTTGAGAAACAAATCAGAGCCCACCATCGGGATGGTTACTTTGAAGTTGAACAGGTATTCGGAATAGATGAACTTTCCGAAATCAATCGTGAAATCAACTGTCTCAAAAAAGAGAAGGCTCAAAACCCCTCGACTCAAATTCACCCGGAAAACATTTATAAGCTTGGGGAGCGATCTAGAATTACCCAGAACCTTGGCGAAGATGAGCGAAATCCGAGCCGGTTCGGTTCTCCTTTTCCACGCTCTAACTTGGCATCGGTCATTAGGAAACCACACAGAAAACCCTCGTCGTTCATTCATTATCAGCTATCAAGATGCTCTTGCCACCTATGGAAACGGAAAACAGCACAATATTCGAAGACAAGCCGCTTAGGTGGATCGCGATTGGTCGGCGAATTGAGTTGCGTTTGACCGGCCTTTTTGTGTTCTACAGAATTTCCATTAAATCTCCAAGTTCTAAGAGCCAAACGTCATCGACATAGGTGTGGTTAGCAATATCGCCTTCCCAAAAACCGATATTCGCAGAAGTATTAGAAACCCCGGTCTCAAACTGAAATGAGCTTTGTTCAAAGTCTCCTGTATCAGGTGTCCAAACACCTACAGATGGCCCTCCAAAACTGTTAGCTCGAAACCAAATACTCCCTTTTGCCCAAGCTATTGCCAGATAACGCGTGTTTGGGTTTAAGCCTACTACCGTTGTATTTAATCCATTCGAACTACTTTTACCCATTCGAAATATCCTACTACCCTCGACCTCGGAAGAATTAATGATTCCACTGTTATGGCCATAGCCATTCCAAGGAGATAGACTACCTGACTCGAAACCAGAATTGGTCAATAGATTCCCAGTCATCTCCACCAAGGCAACGTCATCAACCCAGTTGAAATCATCACTGCCTGACCAAAAGCCGACCTTGAGAGCGGTATCCGATTCACTTAAAAAACCCAGCGTCACTGTTCTCCAGACACTATTCTCAACAGGACTCGAAATCGCGTAGTGAAAGTCATTGTTATCGACATACATATTTACTGAGTTGTAGACATAGGCACTCAACACATATTCAGTATTGCGTTTTAGATCGCTAGAGATGAATTGGTTCAGTCCATTTGAATTTGAATGCCCCATTCGAAACGATTTTGTTCCAAATACTACTGGTGAGTTCGACGCTTCCGAGCCTCCTCCAAAAAAATTCCAGCTTTGTGTGTTATTTTCAAATCCCGGATTTGAGAGTAAATTACCACTTCCGTCCTGACAGGCGATCACGGTAACACTCTTCTTGGGAAAGGTGTAAGTAAGATCACCATTATTCACGGTTTTTGTAGTCTTGAGTGTACCATCACGACTCCCAGAAACTTCAAATATCTTGGCAATCGAACCCGTTAGTCCCGAAATACTTTGTGATCTATCACTGGTTTCATCGTTGACGACTACTAAAACGATCTGACCGTCGGGAC
>JBCCKK010000161.1:0-7624 GCA_039027395.1 Verrucomicrobiota bacterium
CTTTATTGAAGCGGAGTAAGGAGGAGCAGCGGTCCGTATGGAAAGAAATTGTTGAAGGTTCGATGGACGGAATGTCCTCTCGCAGTGTGACCGGATTGGGGGCGTTTAATTTCTGCCAAATATCCAATGTCTTCTAATAGGGCCTTAAGTGTCCCACTCCACGCATCATTCTCGGTAAATTTTTGTCGATATTCATCTACCAGTAACTTAAACGCCCCCAATCCGGTCACACTGCGAGAGGACATTCCGTCCATCGAACCTTCAACAATTTCTTTCCATACGGACCGCTGCTCCTCCTTACTCCGCTTCAATAAAGTTTCAATGGCAGCCTTACCTACCCCCCTTGGAGGCACGTTAATGATTCTCAACAAGCTGACATCATCTTCAGGCACATGGCAGACCTGAAGAAATGCCAATACGTCTTTAACTTCTCGACGCTCATAGAACTCTTGGCCTCCAACAACTCGATAGGGAATCTGGCGCTGCCGAAATGTTTGTTCAAAGATTCGAGAGAGATGATTCGCCCGATAGAGTACCGTTGCATCTTCCCACCGGATTCGTTCAGATTCTCGAGCTCTTAAAATATCGGCTGCCACCCATTCGGCCTCATCCTGATCGCTAATCGCAGAAACCAAACGTAACTTCTCCCCTGACTCTCCCGCCGACCAGAGTTCTTTCCCGTGTCTTCGTGCGTTGTTACGGATTACATGATTTGCCGCCTTTAGTATATTGGGAGTGCAGCGATAGTTCTGCTCCAGTTTAACAACTTTTGCCCCCGGAAAATGCTGATCAAATTCCAAAATGTGACTACTCTCAGCACCGCGCCAACTATAGATGCTTTGATCATCATCTCCCACTACACATACATCGCTACCATCGGAAGCAAGACGTTGCACAATTTCAAATTGAAGCTGATTCGTATCTTGATACTCATCTACTAAGATAAACCGGATCTCGTTCCTTAAATCGGCTCGAATGACCTCATGATCCCGCAACAACTCAAGAACCCTCAGTAGAAGGTCATCAAAATCCAAGGCATTCCGGGCTTTAAGTGATTCTTCATATCGAATCCAAACGCGAGCAATTCCTTCCCCAGCCGAACCTCCCGCTTGCCGATGAGAGATTCCTTTATTCTTTGCACGACTAATGAGTGCCAAAAATTTACCGGCTTCAGCGCTCGTTGGATTGATACCACACGAACTCAAAACCTCCTTCATTAGAGCCATCTGATCCGAACCCGCTATAATCGAAAAATTGCGCTTGTACTCCAAAACTTCGATGTGCTTTCTCAAAACTCGAACGCAAAACGAGTGGAAGGTGCTCGCCGTAAGCTTTTTTAATTCAGCGGACGGGCGCAATCCTTCAGCAAGTCCAAAGAAGCGTTCTTTCATTTCACGAGCTGCTTTATTGGTAAACGTAAGCGCCAAAATTTCGAAAGGTTCGGCTTCTGTTGCAATGAGGTAGGCCATCCTATGCGTGATCACTCCCGTCTTTCCTGTTCCCGCACCTGCTAAGACCAACAAGGGGCCTCGAGTGGTCGTTACAGCTTCCCGCTGACTCGGATTTAAAGAACGAAGAAGGGCATACATAGATCGCGGGAGAGGTTAAGGAGCCACCGAGCGATGTCAAAGACGGGCTAAAATAATTTGCCAAAAGACCATCGCGTTCTAACTCGTTCTATATTAATCCATAAAGGTGGCAGTTTATTTGGAATCAGAACAAGATCCACTACCGGAACCGAACGATGCAGATCGTAATGGCTTAGTCGCTATAGGAGGCCAACTCACAACGAAACGCTTACTGGAAGCTTATCGCAAGGGAATTTTCCCTTGGTCTCAAGAGCCCGTGACTTGGTGGTCGCCCGAGACAAGGGCCGTATTTTACCCACTAGACATCCGTATTTCCAAAAGTTTACAGAAAAAACTGAATCAGGCTCCTTACGAAATCCGATTTAATCACGATTTCAACCGTGTCATCCATGCCTGTGCGGCTCCGAGAAAAACCGAGTCTTCATGGATTGGCTCGCAGTTTACTAAAGCGTATTGCGATCTTCATGCTCTTGGCATCGCTCAAAGTGTTGAGTGTTGGCAGGGAGACGATCTGGTTGGAGGTCTTTACGGCCTAAGCCTTGGTGGACTTTTCGCCGGAGAGTCTATGTTCTTCCGCAAACCCGACGCATCTAAAATAGCTCTCGTCTCACTCTGCCAACACCTAAAAGCTCAAGGTTTTTTGCTGATTGATTCTCAAGTTCCTAATGCCTTTACTCTTCAGATGGGGGCTAAATGTATAAACCGAGATACGTATCTCGGTTTATTGAAGCATGCTCTATCTCTACCTGTTTCGTTCTAAGATCCCTCTCTACTTACCCTTACCTCCCTTTCCGCCTTTACCACCCTTACCACCTTTTCCGCCCTTACCTTTCCCTTTACCCTTTCCGCCTTTGCCACCTTTCCCGCCTTTACCTCCACCAGAGATTTCTCCCCCACCCCCATTTCCACCGCCTGCACCTGCCGTGCCACCCCCAGAGCCTCCAGAGCCACCTGAACCTCCAACTCCTCCCGTTTCACCTCCGCTCGTCCCTCCGGATGCAGCAAGTTCGATTGAATCGGTGATCGACGTGTAGGTGCCCGTTAAGCTGCTAACAAAATAAGGCACCGTTAGAACCACCCAATACGATATAATTCCAAGCAATGAAGCATATTCAGCCATGGCTTGGCCTTTTGTGGTTTTTTTCCTCAAGAATTTCATGAATTAAGCTTACTGCCATTTTTTCATTCATTCAAATAGGTAATATTAAGATACGTTAATTATAATTTAAGCTAATGAATACTAGTTTCGAAAGTCTAATTATCGAAACCCAAAAATCTAAG
Organism: Verrucomicrobiota bacterium; assembly: GCA_039027395.1. Lineage (GTDB taxonomy): Bacteria > Verrucomicrobiota > Verrucomicrobiia > Methylacidiphilales > JBCBYL01 > JBCCKK01. Next base: position 2,871 of record JBCCKK010000161.1, read on the forward strand.
AAAACGTGCTCTCTTGAATGAAAGATCAAGTCTTCTAATGGTTATAGACTCGACCTTTCCAACTAATTTTTTTGCTTAAATAGACGCGCCAAGAGTTAAAAGCGATTGCCAACTCCAGCGCTTGACCTAAAGGATGCAACAACACCCCTAACCAGGAATGACCAACGGTGCCACCGAGAACGATGCGAATCGTGTAAATCAAACCAACCTGCATCAGAAGAAGCCCAAGAAGCTCGGAACGCACAAAGGCGCTCCAAATTAACCAGAAAAATGGTAGGAAGAGAAAAATGCATTGGGCCATTTGCAAAAATGCAAACGCAAAAAACGATCCATCACAACCTGCTCTCAAATTTTTGCTAAATCCTTCCCAAATCTGGGGGAACGACTCATACATCCGACAGGTCACGATATTTGAGCCATCCGCGTTTACCAAACGCATCCCCCGAGATTTCACCATTCGCGAGAGCGCGATATCTTCAACAACATGCCCGCTCACCGCTTCATGACCTCCAATGAGATCATAGGCTGAACGCCTAAACGCTAAAAACTGTCCATTGGCCGCCCCCAAACTGCGCCACCGACCAGGCATCCAATGCGGCAAAAACAAAAGTAATAAGACGTGAACAAATGGAACCACCAACGTCTCAAAGAAAGTTTTTGTTTCTTGCCGCGGCCAAAACGAAATCATGTCGGCTTTTCGCTCTTCGAATGTTTCAACTGCTGCTGCGATGGAGTGCCTTTGATGACGCGTATCGGCATCGGTGAATATCAAAAGATCTCCTTTCGCTACCTGCGAAAGTTGGTGACAGGCCCAAGCCTTGCCCGTCCAGCCTTCAGGCAACGCTTTACCCGGCAGACAATGAATCTTTTCGTTTTGAGCAGCAGCATTGTTGACCATTTCAACAGTTCTGTCCTGAGAGTTATCATCCAACACCAGAATCTCTAAAATGGGATAGGTTTGCTCGCGCAAAGATTCCAAACACACAGGAATCCGATTTTCCTCATTGCGGGCAGGAATCAGTATTGAAACGGTTACTTTTGATTCGCTATCAACCAATCCTGTTGGTTTGCGGAAAACCATCAAATTTATCATCAAATGGCATAGGAGAAAGATGAGCCCTAAGGTCACAACCACTTGGTAAACAACGAGAGCACTTTCCACTTGGATCTGACTCCTCGTTTAATTGTCGCGACTGAACCCTGAAAGCTTTCCGGTGAACAAGCGTTTCACCCATTCCCAGCGTTTATTGATCGACAAAGCAGGCTTCAGAAGAGGCTGATATTCAGAAAAATCACCCGACTGGCAGTTGGATCGAATCTGATCCACAAGATTCTGCAGTTCCGACTCTAATCGCTCATCGGTATTATCACGGGCTGAATAGGGAGCACCAAATCGCAGAAACACAAAGGGCCTTTGCTCGCGACGAAACTCATAATGCAATGCCATCGGTAACATCTGAGCGTGCTTAAATCGTTTAGCTAGGAAGTCGACTCCCGGTTTTACTTGAACATCATCATATTCACTAACCATCTCTCCCTGAGGAAAAATCCAAACCATGCTTCGTTTGTTCTTAAGAAGGTTACAGGCGTAGCGGATGGTGGCTGCGGCCCGAATTCGATTATCGAGATCTACTGAAAAAGCTCCCAACCAAGCAAAAAACGAATAGTGCATCATTTGACGCTCCTCCATCATACAATAGAAGTCTTTACTTCGAAGTGAGCGAGTTAAGAGAAAAACGATCAATCCATCCCACCAATTCGTATGATTTGCGAATGCGATCACGGGTTGTTCCTCACTCAAACTCTTTAAATGCTTAAGATTTGCGGCGTGAACACTATGAAAATTTTTTCTCAACATCCTTTTGAGATATTGAAAGAGCACCGCATCCCAGAAGGGTTCCTTTCTCGCCGCAATCATTTCGACCTACATGCTAAACAAAATTCGCTTTAACACCAACGCACATTTTTTGGGAAGCGTCACATGGCAACGCCTTTGGAATACATTGTAGTTTGATCGTTCGATGTCGCTCAAAATTCCCGCATAAACATCGCGCATCACCCAGACCGTTCGCCTCGAGCCATCATTAGGAAGCTCACGAATCCCGATCTCACTTTTTGTGTAATAGTCTCGGGCGCGCTGAATTTGAAACTTCATAAACTTCTTCCATTGATTATTAACGATTCCCTGCTTTAGAAACCCTTCATTTAGTCCATATTCATACAGCTCAGTTTTCGGAAGATAAACCCGATTCATTTTCAAATCATCAGCAATGTCTCTCAAAATATTAGTAAGCTGCATTGCACAACCCAAATCCAGTGCTTGAGTTTCGTATGCACGATCTTCTAGTTCGAAGATTCGAGTCATGATCAACCCAACAACACCAGCAACTAGATAGCAGTATCGATCGAGCTCATTCCAATCATTTAAACGCACTTCCCCCTGATCTAATTCAACCCCCTCAATCAAATCTTGGAAATACGAATTGGGAACTTCACACCGCTGAATTGTCTCCTGAACCGCGGGCAACCAGGGCAGAGTTTTCAAATCTTTATCAGTAAGCCTATCTTGGTAGATTCGAACAAGAAGCTCTCTTAGCTCGGCAACAACGGTATCGAGATCTTCTCCGATAGAAGCATTATCCACCCGATCATCCATGAGCCGGCACAACGCATAAATAGCATACGCGCGCCGCCTTTTCAGGCGTGGAAGAGCAAACGAACTAAAGTAAAAACTTTTCGCGTGGAATTGTGTTTCCAAACGAGCCGACTCATATGCGGCCGAAATACGGTTCTCCATGATCGGATTCAACAGCAAACCCTAGTTATGGAGGAGAAAAATCTGGGAACAATTTTAGCGATTAACTCGCAACTTTAATTTGTGATTTGATGCCTTGGATAGCTGTTCGCATTATCGAAGACTCTTTCGAATCGAATACCGGGTCTTCCATCATCACTTCTGCTTTGTCAAACAGCTTGGAATTTCGTGCTGCTAGTCGATCAATTGCGCCCGATTTACGAATCAAATCATAGATTTTGATCAGCGTTGATTCTGTTTTCCGTTCACTCCCCAAACACATTTGAAGGAAACTTCGATCTACCTCGTCCAACGAGTTGTAGGCTTCGTGAATCAACACGGTTTTCTTACCGTCGAGTAAATCTGTTGGAAAACCGTTTTTGGATACGTCGAGATGCCGAAATTCGATCAAATCGTTGTCAATCTGGAATGCTAAGCCAAGAGGGCGGACCCATTTTTTGATGGCAATTACCTTTTGTTCAGATGCTCCTGCTAAAACAGCTCCTAAGATGCAAGGCGCCTCAAACGTGTAGCGCGTTGTCTTGAGGTAATACATATCTTCGATATCGGCGATATCGACTCGCGATATATCACGAGTTCCCAACAGAATGTCTAAAATCTCTCCGGCTCCCGTATCTGCCGCATAATCGAGGAAATGACGAATCACTTCCGAACGAACTTCAGGAGGGAATTCGGTTTCGTTTAACGCTTGAACAGACATTGCAAACACCATGTCACCTAAAACGGTTGCAATATTTTCACCATACCGAGCGCTTTGGTCAAAAGGCTCAAGCCTACGTTGAACTAACTTGTGAAATGTCGGAAGTCCGCGGCGAATGTCGGATCGATCAATCACGTCATCATGCATCAATATAAAAGTGTGTAATAATTCCATTGCAAGGGCCGCTTTTAAGACTGACGGATCGGTCATTTCTTTTTTGCCGCCAAATGCAAAATAGGAAATCATTAGAATTTGAGGGCGTATCCGCTTTCCTTTGCGTCCAATGTATTCGCAAAGATCAAAATAAATGGGCTCGAACCAATCGCCGTATGCGTAGCGGGAACGTTTTTCGTTAAAGTACTCTTGAACGAAGCGTTCCAGGGAACTACATGCTTTTTCGATGGCTTCAGCTGAATGCGGCATATCGGATAGTAAACTTAGAATTTTAGATTGCAAACTTCCCGGTTTTATTTCTTCTTACCTTCATACGATCAAAATCAACATTATTATAAAGCAGCTTTGATACCAATTTTCCTAATTAAACCTCTCTAACCATAAATAGAGCGTTCATATCCGTTGAATATCTGAAACCAACCTCTTAATCTTTGGAGGTAACCATCAGGCTTCGTTTCTCGTAGGCCACTCTACTTCGGGGAGGAACACTTTCCGTAAGAAAGACATTTCCATTAATCGTAGTCCCAGCTCCAATCACAGTTTCCCCTCCCAAAATGGTAGCACCAGGGTAGATCGTCACATTGTCTTCAATCGTAGGATGTCGTTTTTCACCGCGAAGACGCTCAACGTGCGATGTCGAACGAGCACCCAAAGTCACTCCATGATATATCTTCACGCGATTCCCGATCTCGCATGTTTCTCCAACCACAACGCCCGTACCATGATCAATAAAGAAGTAAGATCCTATCTTAGCTCCAGGATGAATATCGATCCCCGTTTGCGAATGTGCCCATTCGGTCATCATCCTTGGAATCAGAAAGACATTTGCTTCGTAGAGGGTGTGCGCCATACGTTGAACTGAAATGGCTTCCAGGCCCGGATAAGCGAGGATGATTTCTTCAATTGAATTTGCGGCAGGGTCACCCTCATAAGCTGCGTCAACATCCGTTCTTAGGATTTCACGAATCGATCAACGACATTTACTTTCTTGCTGATTGCCGCGAGCAAGACAATTGTAACGTACCGTTGCACGCAAAGCACGTGCTCATCGAGCACGCTCGTTTC
>JBCCKK010000162.1:0-7613 GCA_039027395.1 Verrucomicrobiota bacterium
ATTCCTCCCTACTATGACTCGATGATCGGAAAACTAATTTCTTATGGTCGCGATAGAAAAACAGCTTTGAATCGTATGAAGCGTGCAATGGATGAAGTGATCATTCGTGGGGTTAAATCTACGGTTCCCTTCGGCCAGCTGATATTGAACGATGTTGAGTTTCGCCGTGGGGTCTATTCGACCAGCTACGTTGCCCAGTTCATGGAGCGGAATAAAAAGATGCTCTCCACTCCTTACTCAACCAAATAACGTCTTCTGGAATTGCCAATATGGCAGATCGAGCTGAAATCTGTGGTGTAATTAATAAGGCCCGCCTTTACGCAATTCTAGATACTGGATACTCTCAACCAGAAGATTGGCCTAGACTTACAGAGCAATTAATTTTGGGAGGCGTCGGCGTTATTCAAATTCGGGCAAAAAACGAGGATCCAACTTCGATTCTTGAATGGGCAAAACCTGTCTTCTCTCTTACGAAAGCCAGCTCCGTTCCACTCATCATCAATGATCATCCTAACGTCGCGTACGAACTTGAATGCGATGGATGTCACGTAGGCCAGGATGATGTCTCGTTGGAATACGTTCGATCCATCCTCCGTCCTTGGCAAATTGTTGGCAAATCTACCCACTCACTACAACAAGCTACCGATGCCCAAGCTGAAGGCGCGGACTACATTGGGTTTGGTCCTATTTTCGCAACCCCCACCAAACCCGATTACACCCCGATTGGTCAGGAGTTAATTCACCAGCTTAAAAAGCAAGTCCGCTTGCCCTACTTCTGTATCGGTGGAATCAAGCTAAGTAATATTCAGGGTCTTGTAGAAAAAGGAGTCGAGCGGGTTGTCGTCGTTTCTGGCCTCCTTCAAGCTAACGATCTTAAGGCGACCGCTAACGAGTTTATAAACGCTCTCCCGAAGGTTTAAGAAATGATATACTGCTGCCCGGTTCAATCTGGTAATACTCAGCTGCTCCACTTGCCATCTCCCATACAGCATTCGCTCGCGGATGATATCCAGAAACTTTCCATGGTTTAATGTCGTGATAAATTCGTGACACGTTCCCATCCGCATTTAAAAATACAGCGTCGATTGCGAATTTCATGAAAAACATATGAATCTGCTGACATGGCTTAATTAAAATCGAATCATCTCGAGATAACTCGGCTCGACCCAGTAACCCCTTCATTCGAAAGGCTGCTGAAGCAGAAAACGAACAGCGCAATGGCAACTTTGTTCCATTGCGCTGAACTTCTAAATTAACCGCAGGCAAATGCCTCTCCCAAAATCGCAGTTATCTCGAAATCCGGACCGCAATCCGACTAGCGATATCTTTAAATGCCGCTTGCAACGCTGCCGAACTAGCTGATACATCGTAATAAAGGCCTTCATTCTCCGTAGGAAACGGAATATAACTGCTGTATTCATTCGGATCGTTTGCCATTTCCTTAAGCAAGTTACCATTTCCACTCGATCCATAGCGGATGGTGTAGACGGTGGCATCTTGATATTTGAAAACATCATTATCATCACGCAGTCTCAAAATCTTGGCTTGAGCTCCAGCTAGGAAATCGCACTCATTCCGCTCACTCACATCATCCACATCATCCCAATCGCCACCGTTGCGCCAAGAATAGGCATAGCGTTGGCTTTCGTGATCATCGTCATCATCATCACTCGTGCTCCAACGACCGCTCTTCGGTGCTCCATCAAAGTGATATTCAGGATAAAAATCCGAAATACGCTGAGTCACAAACAGTCGCCGCTTATTACTGTCGGCCTTAAAAATATGAGGTGTTAATGACTCACTTACAGTCAAGGTCCCCCCTCCATTATCTTCAACGAAGGACCCTTGGTGGTTAGCATACACTTCCCCCATTGGAAAGTAATTTGCTATCGTATTTGTCATTTTCACATCGTCGTCTGCTATATTGTCATACCGGTCTTCATACCCATTGTAGATGGCCTGGGAGAGGAAGTAATAGCGGGTCGCTGTCCCCCGGGTTATGTAGTAGTAGGTATTTGATCCTGAAACCTCAGTTTGAGTATCCGCATCCAAAGTGGAGTATACTGTTGGATTATTCGCACTTCCAGCAGCAGCGTAATAATCATGCCCCTTCCCAGGATTCATGAAATCGGCAACGGTGTCTTCCGTCAAAGTTCTAGGAATTTGCGTAAAGTAAGAAGATTCTGTTCGTCCTTTTTCACGGTCGATATCAGAATCCAAAACGTAGTCACTGGCGTCCACATCGTTATCATCCGCATCATCATCGTCTCTAATGTTTCTATCAAAAAGCAGCAACTCGGCAGTCCTAGCATCCAAGTTTGCGGATGACCCCTTAATTAAGAGAGCCGTCCAGTCCTGATAGTTGTTATAATCCGTTGTAGCGTTCGTGCTATATTCTTCTTGAGTTCTTGCATAACGATTATCATTACCATCACTGATGCGATTCGTATTCACGTTGGTGGCGATACCTGCCACTTGTTCAGGGCGCGTATCCGGACCTGTCGTTCCTGGAACATTCGCGCCATGCAGAAGGTCTCCCAAATCATAAGTCTCGTATAGAGTGCCATCCAGGTCACTCTCATCCTCGATGACCAACGGCCAATCGCGGTGAAACGAATTGTGAATTGAAAGCGTTGGTTCTGTGTAATCGTTACCTCCCGAGCTTGTAACACCGTATCCATATCCCCGCACATACGTGCGGTAGGTGTTATTCTCTCCATCCGTCATGAAAACATAATTCACCTTGATTTTATTCCGAACCGTTTCACTTTGGAGAGAATCTTCGTTATCCAGCCAGAGTTGAATGTGTTTTGCGGCTACACGTAGTCCCTCAGCACCATTAGTCCATCCCGAATAAGCAACTTCATTTTCAATAACATCTTTCACAGTTTTACCATTGGCATCACCAGTGGTTAGAAAATTTCGAGTGGGCTCGAAGAAGGGCAAACCGCTACCGTTAGGATTGTGCGTCGCATGGTAATCGGTTCCTTCCATGGTAGTTGGCCAAACAACCTTTGCTCCATTACTGAAAGAAACCACCAACATATAATCTCGTTCTTCGTCAAACTCGTTTACGAATTGGACCACGGCCCCATCTGTTGTTCCTGTGCCGGAAATTCCAACAGCCCCCCCATTACTCCGCATGGACCCCGAAACGTCGATGATCACTGCATTGACCGAAGGGAAACGCTCAGCCTCTGCATCCTCTGTAAATGTAAATTCTTCGTAATCCGATGAAAAGAAGGGTAAGAGAAGCGTGTCGTGGACGGCGGTTCCTGTAACATCAGAAACCACAACCCCCGTGTTCGAATCCGCTTTCGTATTAATCACTAACTTGTACTTTTCCGTTCCACTAGCATCTGTGCCCGACCCTGTAATCGTTTCCCCTAAGGTAGAACTGATTGATCTCCCATCAGACGCCCAAGCCCACGTAATGGTGGTGCCCGTATTCTTAAGCAATGCGAAGTTTCCTTCAAAGATCGATTCTGCAATGCGCTGGCGGTCGGAATCAGAGTGGTTTTTCGAATAACGGTTAACGATCCGCAATGCTACCGCATCAACTGTTCGCGACAGCTTTGCCTTGGTGTGATAGATCATCGTGAAATCAACTGCGAGCGCAAAAAAGCCCATGATCAAGAACAACATGAAGAGGCCAAACATGACCAAGAGTTGCCCCTTACGCGTTGATTTTCTGAACCGGCGATACGCCGGAATTGCATAATTAGAATACTGAATATTCATAGATAGAGTCCCAACCTGAGGTTATATTTAGTAGACCTCTCACGAGATCTGTGAAAGTAAGCGGGTGATAGATTTCCACTAAAACCGTCCTTTCCCCAACATCCAGAGCCAATGGATCCATAATTTTGTCTGCGTAATCCCCATTAAACTCGAACCCTTGAGCATACATAGATGATGGTGCCGAATTAAATTGCGTTGTCGTACCATAGGCAAACACGTATTCCGCTGTAATTTTAACCGCCGAACTTGCCGTGCTGCTGCCATCGTCACTTCGCTTGAGGATCGTTACAAAAACTCTACCTTCATCTTTGTCTAGGTCCGAAGGCGAGATCATATCTTTGATCGCATCATAGACAAAATCTTCAAAATCAGATCGAGTCTGAGATACATCAATATTAACTCCATCCTTCGGCAAAATAGCGTTCGACAAGGCGAGTCGCCCAGCTTCACGCGCCGCACTGCTCATCCGGAGCTGGAGTGCTAGGTATTGCCCAAGCTCCAAAATAACAAATACAATAGTAACCAAAACGAATATGAGCATGCCCAGCTCAATAAATGACTGTCCCAACTTTGATCTTCTAGAATGCGCTAAATTCATTTTTCAATCTCGTAAATGGTTTCCACGACAATATCAAATGGATCACTGGTTCCATCGAGCAGATGCAAAAACGGAGTTATAAAATCAAACTGTTGAGTAAGTCGAAATAGTACTTTTTCACCTACCGGTGCATCTGTTGGATAAGTAGCTGCTGATGTGACATTTTGAATGTAAAAGCTCGTGCTAACACCACTGACAGCAATCATGCTTGGAACAGGGTTATTGTTCTGAGCTTCAACAATCACGGACTGCGACCACGTAAGCGCGGTTCCTGAGGAATCGGTTGTTGTCTCGCCTGTCACTCCATAACGAGCTGCCGTTCTGACAATGTGAGACATCGTACCTTCGATAAAAACATAGCGAGACAAATCAATGACCGCCATGATCATGAAGAGAAAGACCGGAGCACACAGAGCAAACTCTACCATCGCTTGTCCTAAAGACCGTTTTCTTTTGATTGGGTTTGGTTTCATGATTTAACTCTATCAAAGATAACGTTTCGAGGTCGAGTCTACAAGAGACCTACGCCAAGTCCTTTTTCTCTAATCGAATAGTGACTTAAGTCCCTAATCCTCAGATATCGATAATCATTTACCAACCTATACAATTAAGCTATACCAAGAACTGTTCGGTGAAAATCCAGGTTCGTTTTCTGATTCTTCTTATCCTACTTAATGTGGGAGTAACACTGGCCTACTTTCAAATCGAATCGCTCCGCTATCTTAAAGACCTGGAAAAGGAACGCTTACAGCAAGATGCTTTAACCGAGGCATGGCAGACCCTAATAAACGAGGTTTTGAGTTCAGCACCCCAATCAAACACCTCAAGCCCACTTGTCCTTAAGGTTGTGCGTGCTGAAAACTCACGATTTCCTCAAATTGTAGAACGACCTGCATTCATTGAACTTTCTGAGACGACACTCATCCCTCCCCTTCCCAAAATAGCATTCACGAAATCAACGGATCAAAAGCTTCATTTTTGGATCAGACAGAATTCTGGGATATCAGAACAGGAAACAGACTTCTATCTTGGAAAGGCTCTCAGCAATCAAACTCTCAAGACTTGGGGCGATTTAATGGCTTCAACCATCCGCATATTATCAGAGAATGAACTCAGTGCTCAGCCGAAGAGGCAACAAAGAATGGCCGCCGAACTCGTCGGATTTTTCAAAGAACCTGTCGCCTATCTTCAAATAAGTCCAAAAGTGACACCACTCGAAGAAAATCGAAGTATAGGAACTGCAAATGTTAAATTCCTAGCGGTTATCTTAATGGCATCAACCCTAGCTATCTGCCTACTTAACTACTTTTGGTTCATTTTTCCTCTCCAACGCATCGTTTCAGCGATTACAACCGAAGACAATTTTAAGTTGGCACCCCTTAAGAAAAAAGCAGGGGAGGTCGGACAGCTTGCGGAGCTGGTTTCCCGCTTCTTTAAACAAAAGCGAGAGCTTCAACGCGAAATCTCGTTTCGAGACGTCGCAGAAGACAATCTGCATTATCGAGAGAGGCAGCTAAAACAACTTCTAGCCGAACGCGATGAGCTGAACCGTGATTTGCATGATGAGGTAATTCAAATGCTCTTTGCTGTTGGCCTTAGAATCGAAAGCACACGCGCCGTGATCAGCAAATTTTCAGACGATAAAGCTAAGGAGATTTCCCAGTGTCGTTCCTTAGTGAATGAAATCATCGTTAAGCTGCGGGGATATCTCGAAAAATCTCCAAAACACAGGTTAAACGACCGGCCTCTCAAAGAAGGCCTGACCTATGTTGTTTCTAGAATGAACCAGCTAGATCATTCAAACATTGAACTTGATATTGAGTCTGGAATGGAAGAACGCTTAAGCCAAAAAGAAACCAACGAATGTATCGCAATCGTTACCGAAGGCGTCAGTAATGCGATTCGTCACGGTCACTCCAAAAACATTAAGATTCAAATCAAGACACGTGGTGACGATCACGTGTGCTTATCCATTGACGATGACGGTGTTGGCTGCAACCTTGAGGGAATTCAACCAGGTAAGGGTCTCGGTAATATGAAAGCGCGCGCCGACGAAATCAACGCAACCTTTAAAGCTGGCGAATCCCCAGCTGGAGGATTCCAGATTCGAGTACTCATTCCCTCAAACCGACTATGAGCTCGAAAACCAAATCGATCAAAGTCTTCCTTGTCGACGATCACGTCATGGTCCGTGAGGGACTCAAAGTTCTTTTTGACAGCAGTGATGACATTCGAGTTTGCGGCGAGGCAGGTTCAATTCAGGATGCCTTTTCCAAGCTACCTAAGTGTAAACCTAATATTTTATTACTAGATGTGCGATTACCTGGAGAAACAGGGCTCGAGGGATGCCGTAGATTTAAATCCAAGTTCCCCGATCTTTCAATTATTATGCTAACCTCTTATATCGAACCGGGCATGGTTATGGAGGCAATTGATTCCGGAGCTTCCGGCTATCTGCTAAAAGAAATCGATCCCGAACAATTATGCAACAGCGTCCGCCAAGTAGCAGCAGGGCAAACGGCTCTTCCAGCGAATGTTGCTCAAGAACTGATACATTCTGTTCAAGCAGACAAGAAAAAGAACCTAGAACTGCAGCGTCTTGAAACTCTTTCTCCACAAGAACACCGAGTAGCGAAGCTGGTAGCATCAGGTCTTATGAACAAAGAAATTGCCGATCAGCTAAAACTGAGCGAAAAGACGATTAAAAACTACTTAACGAGTATCTTTGCAAAACTGAATATCTCTCGGAGGTCTCAACTCGCCGTGATCTACAGTAAGCAGAATTAAGGCCGAAATAGTGGCCTAAAGAGGCGGGTTCATAATGAGGCCCACCACTGCAGGCCCTAGAATTACAATAAACACACAGGGAAGAATGAACAGGACCAGAGGAATCATGATTTTAACTGGTGCCTGGTTTGCCTTTTCTTCTGCTTTTTGTTGACGCTTCACTCGAAGAGCTTCCGTTTGAATCGTGATAACCTCAGTCAAATTGCCTCCCAACTTACTAATGTAGTTGATTGCGGTAATGAATGTGCGCAAATCTTCGACCCCAGTTCGTTGAGCTAAGTTATTCAAGGCCTCCTGCCGAGCAATACCAAGGTTTACCTCACGCAAAGTTCGCTTAAACTCCTCAGAAAGGGCGCCATCTGTCCTTTCGGAAACCATACTCATAGCGCCATCGAATGAAAGCCCTGCGGCCACTCCGATACTGATCAAGTCAAAGGTGAATGGAAGGGCGAGCTGGATCTCATGTTTCCTTCGATTTGCCTTTCCA
>JBCCKK010000163.1:0-7601 GCA_039027395.1 Verrucomicrobiota bacterium
CTTCAGGTTCTTTCAATAAGCCCAGTGCCTTGGCCGCCGTAACTCGGACGACAGGGTCTTGATCTCGCACAGCTTTGTAGAGAACCGCATCATTGGGATTGGCTTTGTCTAAGTTGCGATAAGCCGCAATCGCGTAGCTGATTCGTTCACTTTTGAGAAAAAGGAGGACTTGTTTGCGAAGAAGCGTCTTATCTTTGGGGTCATCTTGAAGGGCTCGCCGTAAGACGCTAAGGGCTTGATCGTATTTTTTCTGTTCAATCAGGGTGTCCACTTCTTTGATGATCTCACTGTGTTGGCCGCATCCAAGCATCATTATCACTATGAAAAAAAGGCAGCCTGCATTAATCAAGTTACGCATGTATGAATTTATGCTGGCCGTTTGATCCGCGGGCAAGCCCATTGTTTAGAAAGAATGGACTGAAGATAGCTAGACTTTGGTAGAGGGAACCGGCTATTTACAACACCGGCCTTGAATCCAGAAAAAGGTCAGTTACAGTAGAATGTTAAGCTGATTATTGTTGTGGCAATTCGATTAAAAGAAAAATTTGAAATTCAGTCCTATTTTCGGACGGTTGAGTCCGATCTAGAGCGGGTTGACAAGAGAATAGCTCAGCAAATCCAAGCATTTGATCCTCGAATTTCCGGCTATGTGGAATACGCAATTCAGAACTCGGGTAAACGCATTCGCCCGTCTTTGGTTCTCTTGAGTTCTAAGGCAACGGGGGGATGCAAGGAGTCCCATATTGATCTCGCTGTTATCCTGGAGATTGTCCACCTAGCAACGCTCGTTCATGACGATATCTTAGACAACGCGAGCCTGAGACGAGGCAAACCGACGATGAAGGCAAAATGGGGTTCTGAGATTTCGGTGCTCTTGGGCGATTGCTTGTTTGCGCACGCCTTAAAGCTTTGCACTCGCTTTGAAGATTTGAAAATTGCTCGAGTTATCGCCGAGGCTTCAAATGAAGTATGTACTGGCGAGATTATCCAGACGCAAAGGCGTTTTGATCTTAAAATTTCAGTCGAGGATTATCTGCGTGCCATTCAAATGAAGACAGGAGCACTTTTCCGCGTCTCAACGGAACTACCTGCCTACTTGAATGGAATGCGCGACGAAGATCTGAAGGCTTTCAGCGATTTTGGAAATTATTTGGGCACTGCATATCAAATCTATGACGATTGCTTAGATCTGGTGGGGGTTGAACAGGAGATCGGCAAGACGCTGGGTACAGACCTTCAAAAAGGCAAATTGACGCTTCCTGTGCTTCATTTGCTGCGTCAACTTTCCTCCGAAGACTTAGAGCGAGTTTCTGAGTCCCTTTTGAAAGGAGATGAACAGGAGCGAGAGACACTTGTTCAGCAGGTTCGCGAATCAGGGGGCTATGCGTATGCCGTCCGTAAGGCGCGTGAGCTTCTAGATCAAGCGGACGCATCTTTAAAGTCCGTTGACGCTGAGAAAGAAGTCGAAATGTTGCGAAAAATTGCCCGAGGATTTTCTGATCATTTGGGCGTGATCTCATAATGTTCGTTTAATCGACCTTATTTTTACTTCACCTTGGCGTAAATTTACTTTTCCCTTGGGTGCCTTTCCGCATAGGTTAACGGGGGATGGCAGATCATGCTTCCAGCGCCAGCGAGCCCGAAGAGCCAAAGGATGGAGAACTCGTCGATTCGGTTCTCGCTGGAAATGTTAACGATTACGACGGTTTAGTCCGCCGCTATGCAGATCGGTTGTATTCAGTAATCTACAATATGACCTCCAATCACGAGGATACCAATGATCTCCTGATGGAGGTGTTCGATAAAGCATTCCGCAATCTTCCTAAGTATAAAAGAAATGCGTCATTTTATACCTGGATTTATCGGGTTGCGGTGAACCATACACTTAATTTTCTTCAAAAGCGTAAAAAACATCGTAATAACATGAGTCTTAACGAATTAAGTTTTGATGAAAGATTTGAACAAGACTTGAAAGATAATCGTGTCATCGGGGGAGATAAATCCGCAGAATTATCAGAACTGCAAAAAAAATTGAACGAATCTCTCCAAAAGCTGTCTGATGAACACAGAGCAGTGGTGGTTTTATACGATATTGACGGCATGTCTCATGCTGATATAGCTGAAACCATGAACTGCTCAGAAGGAACGGTGCGCTCTAGGTTACACTACGCGCACAAACACCTTCAAAAGCTACTTAATACATATATAGGCTAATATGAAGAAAGAAGATCAACTACAGCAGTTACTGAAACTCAAACAAAGAGAAACCCCTGGGGAAGCATATTTTGATGCGTTTGTAGACGAATTCCATCGTTATCAACGCACGAGTGTTTTGCAAACCAGGAAGTCCTGGATTGCACGCTGGCGTCGTGCCTTATCCGAACTCGCCGAAGATTTCTTTGCAACACCTTCCTTTGCGATGCAAAGTGGTTTTGCTGCAACTGCAGTGGTTGTGCTGACAACAGTGCTCGTCTTTTGGGGCGAGCTGAATCCAGGAACCTCAAATCAGGGTTCTATGGCAATGACTCCCTCCTCCGAGTCTTATGTTTACGGTCCAAAATCCCTTGAAGATGCGGCCGGTTCCCCAGCAGAGTTGAACATGGCACACCTCACTTCATTTGACCGGGATTTTGAGAATTCCAGTTATGTGACCGGAGAATCGACTCTAGCCTATGATTCTGTGTTGGCGTTTTAAGCATTTCCTTATTATTTGCCTTCTTGTTGCGATATTCCTGAATAACGGGAATGCGCAAGGAGTTTTTGACTCGATTAGCAAGGAGGTAAATAAGATCTTTGAAGCAGCCTCGCCTTCTGTTGTGAAGGTAAGAGCTTTAAGTGGTACTCGTCCACGAGCTGGAACAGGTTTCTTCATCGACAACTCGGGAACGTTGCTAACATCTTATGCCATTATTCTCGATTCCAATAAAGCTTGGGTAGAATACCAGGACAAAAAGTTCACTGCTAAAGTCCTTGGTAAAGACCCCAGAAGCGGTGTTGCTCTCCTTAAAATTGATGCCCAGAAAACGCCATTCCTCACCATGGGAGATTCCGATCAGTTGAAAATGGCATCTGGATTAGTTAGCGTTGCTTATCCCTATAATCTGCCATTAGCACCAGCTTTCGGATTTGTTACCGGTTTTGATGTTCGATACCTCAATCGATTTTTTGCAACAACCCATATTCGAGCGAACGTCGCGATTAGCCCAGGGCAAATTGGAGGACCTCTTTTGAATACTAAGGGCGAAGTCGTAGGGCTGATGGTGTTAGCCGTTCAAAAAGGTAAGGAGTGTTACGCATTACCCATGACTTCGGTGAAGCGCATTATTAGTGATTTCGAGGCAGGTGGTGAAGCGCGTCACGGCTGGGTAGGGGTAGGTGTTGTCGAAGGGCCTGTTTTGGAATCAGGAGAGCGCCCTGTGGTCGTCTCGAATTTATTTCGAGGAACACCGGCAGCTGAAAGTGGGTTGCAACCCGGAGACATTGTCAAAAAAATTGGTAAAAAACCAATTCAAATCCCCAGTGATATTCTCGATGCGGCATTTTTCTCAGAAGTTGGTAAACCCGTGGAGGTGCAGATCGTCCGCAAAGGAAAGAAATTGGTCTTTGACCTTCCCATCGTTGAGCGTCCCGAAGAATCTGCTGCAGTCAATAGTCTCATCGCTCCCGGAAGAGACACGTTGATCGCTCCTTTTGTTTCACCAGAGCCTAAAAAGTCTCAAGTAAAGCCTGTGCAAGCTCCGGCAACCCAGAGCTATTAATCATTAAATCGAGTAATCGACCGATTTTTCTTTGCATGGCTCGAGGTCATCTGCATATAGCTATGCATGCCAGTTGCTACCCCAGAACAATATGCGGCAATGCTAGACGCCGCGCAGGAAGGAAGTTATGCCTACCCTGCGATCAATGTTACTTCGATCGTCACGATCAATGGCGCTTTGAAAGCGTTTGCCGATAAGAAATCGGACGGAATTATTCAGGTGTCTACCGGAGGTGGTCAGTTTGCTTCAGGAACATCCGTGAAAGACATGGTATTGGGAGCGATCGTTCTCTCTGAAGCGGTCCATCGTTTAGCGGAACGCTATGACATCTTGATTGGGTTACACACGGACCATTGTCAACCTGGCAAGGTCGACTCATTCTTAAAGCCACTCATTGAAGAAACGGCGAAGCGTCGAGCCGAAGGCAAGGGTAATCTCTTCAATTCCCACATGTTGGATGCCTCAGAACTTCCGCTCGACGAGAACGTCAAGCTATCCCAAGAACTCCTGAAGCTGTGTGCTGAGCAGGAAATCATTCTGGAAGTCGAAGCAGGAGTGGTTGGAGGAGAAGAAGATGGGGTAGACCATTCAGATCAACCTGCAGAGAAGCTTTATACGACTCCCGGAGATATGTTAGCAGTGTATGAGGGACTTAAAGGTCTCGGTCGTTATATGTTTGCGGCAACTTTTGGAAATGTGCACGGATCTTACAAACCAGGAGCCGTTAAACTTCGGCCAGATATTTTGAAAATGGGACAAGAAGCCGTAATCGCGAAATACGGTCAGGAAGCTGAGTTCGACTTGGTGTTCCATGGTGGATCAGGAAGTGATCTCTCGGATATCCGCGAAACCTTGGACTACGGAGTTATCAAAATGAATATCGACACCGACACCCAGTATGCCTTCACTCGGCCAATTGTAGATCACGTGATGAAAAACTACGATGGTGTTCTTAAGATCGATGGTGAAGTCGGAGATAAGAAAGCGTATGATCCTCGCGGTTATTTGAAGGCTGCAGAAGGTTCCGTAGCCGAGAGACTCGGGCAAGCTTGCGATGATCTCAGATCAACGGATCAGAGTATCTACGGCGCCTGAGTCTGATTGAGGGTATTAATCCTAGCCAACGAGTGCGTGCAGTTCTTTAAACCGAAATGGTTTGATGAGAAGGGGGCCTTCTAAAGGAAGATCGGCACACTGTTCGGGTTTTCCCGTCATGTAAATCACCGCTGGATGCACATGACGGGGATGTAGAGATCGAATCTCTTTGTAGAGTTCGCGCCCCCGGTCCATTCCCAAATGCAGATCTATTAGGAGTTTTGCGTAAAGTGTATTTCTGGCAAATGACAGGGCCTCGTGTTGTCCGGGTGCAAAATCGGCTGAAAGTTTGAGATCGATAAACGTGTGTTCCAGAGCGTCTCGCAAAGGCTTCCAATCCTCAACAACAAGCCATTTGTTGCTGGTTCTCTCCTCTAAATTCATAGGGAATAAAGCTACCTTTAG
This sequence comes from Verrucomicrobiota bacterium, assembly GCA_039027395.1. GTDB lineage: Bacteria > Verrucomicrobiota > Verrucomicrobiia > Methylacidiphilales > JBCBYL01 > JBCCKK01. The sequence continues at coordinate 5,259 of JBCCKK010000163.1, forward strand.
AGGGGTGTTCTATCAAGGCTTAAATTCTTAATGTCGGCTTTGTGCGTGAAATTGATAGGTTATACCTTCGTTTAAAGTTTATCCGGGAAGCTCAGGGATGGACTCAAGAGAAATTTGCCGAACACGCAAATATCTCGTACAAATACTATCAAGCGATTGAAACCGGGCGCAAACGAGACCTGCGTCTAACAACGCTCAAGAAACTGAGCAAAGCCTTTGGAATGCCTCTATCGGATCTTCTCGATTTTGGCCGCTCGGATCGTCGGGTCGCAGAAACAACTCGCCGGTATGTAACAGCCAAGAAGAAGGCGGCGAGCAAGAAATAGGATCGAGCTAATTGGTATTTCTAGGTATCCAGTCTTTGAGGAATTCCGTTTCGGCGCCTTGAATGTTCTGTTGCTGATAGTCTACAAGCTGCCAGGCTTCTTCATATTCGGTGCTTTCCCCGGGTTCTAGCGTTTCATAAGGACCATGAAATTCGAGTTCGATCATGGATTCTATTTGGTTAAGCTTCGGCCTGAGGTAGCGCCCCACGTAAATTTCAACAGAACTTTGTTTGGGTGCAATGGGGAATGGTTTTGGGGTTTTTGCCCACTTAACAAATAGGTCTAATCCATAGATCGAGGCAACCCATTGTTTTGGCGGAGTGAGATAGTATTTGGCACTCCGACTAATCTGTCCGTTCGGCAATGGCAAATTTTTGGGTAGAGTAAAAAAACCGTTAGTGACTCGATAGGGATACATTGTTCGTTCAAGTGCATTTTGGTTTTCGAATTCAGCTCGAACCTTGGTTTCTGAGTCGATAGGAAGGTAAATTTGATGACGGATCGGAACTCGAGTATTGCTCCAGATTCCCCAGCTTTGAGTCTTGGATGAAATGTTCTTGGCACTTACATGGTGATCAACTCGACCGTCGGGGAGCAGACGAATGGTTTTGGTAAGCTGCATACCATAAATTGGACTCTCTGGGCTTCGCATGACGACGTGGATATCACTCTTTTCGAGAATCTCATATGCGCCGTAGACCAACCATGCTTCTGGAGGCCATTTGTGCCCCTTTTTCTTGGGATTGAGCATTTGGTGGTTCCACCATTCGTGCTGCGGCCCCAGCCATACGGTGTGTCCATAATACGGATGCCAGCCTGTCGTAGGGGACAATTCGGGAGGTTGTGCTGTTTGTGTATTCCATTTTTCGGGAATTGCTAAAAGCATATTTTTGCCCCAAGGGCGCCGGTAGACAACAGTCCTGCCTCCAACTTGGGGAAGAACTCCAACAATCGCCTGCGAATTCTTAAGAAGTAAAAGATGCTCCTCTCCTGCACGGTTTCGCTCAACTTTAATACCCGGAGGTTTGCAACCTGTAACAGGCCCCAAAGTGACAGAAATAGCCATAAAAAGCAGAAATCGCGAAATGCACCTCATAGAACAGGCACTATATGGCAAAACTTCAGGTTAACCACGGAGAATTTATATTTATATTTTTCTATACAAAAACGTAAAAAATGCTAGTCGTACTAGACTTTGTTTGCTAAATCTCCAATTCATCTCGTAGTTCTGACTTTGAGCGGAATTGTGTGGGCGGGGTCGCTTAATGCAGCGCCATCTCCGATTCTCGATATTCAGGGACCTGAATTAGACCTGCAAGAGCAAAATCGAGAGAAACAAAATGTATCCGCGCTTTTAGAAAAAGAGCGATCCAACGCGAAAGACTTTTTGGAGCGCTTATCCCTCGAAGACTCATTTGTGGCAAGGCTTGCTCTGAAACTCCCAGTTGTGGCGGAAAAGGTCAAAGAATCGGTTTCCGAAATTAAAGATCAAGTGGCCGAAAAGATTAAGGATCTTGAGGGGTCTCTTGCTGAGGTAGATAAAATTCCAAATCTCGATAAACTTCCCCTCACCGATTTAACGAACAACCCAGGATTGATGAAACGAGCTCGGGTGTCATTTGACGAGAAAAAGCAAACTTGGCAGGCCGTTTGGAAAAAACCTGCCATTTTCCACTTTGGAATGCTGCTACATCCCGAACTTAAAGGTCAAATTGACAAGGGTGAAAAGCTCCATTTCAAATCGCGCGGTATGAAACTCGCTCTTTCTAAAACCAACAAAAATAAACTCGTTGTCGAACAGGGAAACGGCGTATCACATGAGCTGAATGCGAAGCGTCTGGAGGGTCTCCTCAAACGATCCATTGAGGTAGATGGGCTGGAGCTTTTCTTAGATCGAGGTGGAAATCTCGTCTTGAAAGCCGAAGGCGATGCGGCTCGAGAATTAGCCGAAAAAAGTAATCGCTCTTAGTTATCTCTCGCCGAATTAGGTGATCTCGTTTCGGTGACCGGTTTCGTA
>JBCCKK010000164.1:0-7476 GCA_039027395.1 Verrucomicrobiota bacterium
CTGATGGCTCATCTCATGTATAATAAAGGCTGGATTCGAGTAAAGAATGGAAATTTCGACTTTAAGTATGTAAAATACGATCATCGTGAAGAAGAATTTGATCGAGTTCGTAGTCTCTGGAGAAGCGATGCCGCGGGCTGGAAAATTCGTTGAACGCAAGGGGCTTCCCTACCATCTGTTCGAATGGGTCGTCTCAGGAAAAGGAATGTTGATGATCGATGGTGGCTCCCAGGCGCTTGGATCGGGAAGTCTTTATTTCTTGCGTGAAGGACAAAGGCACCGCTTCCAAGCAGAACAAGAGAATCCGTGGAGAAAACGCTTCTGGGGACTGCAAGGAGAGTTGGTGGATCTATTAATTGAACGCTATCTCAAACAACAATGGTTTCTCAAGATAGAACCCGTAGCCCTACATTTGTTTAGTGAGATTTGGAACTATGAGAAGCTGAATCACAAACCAGGTTCGAAACCTGATTTGGGACTTCTGTTTCATCGTTTCATTGTCTCTTTGAGTTCCAAGAAGGTGGAAGCCCCTGAATTCAAGGCACGAGACCTCCTAGATCAACAGACAGAAGCAAAAGTGGATATGGTTGAGATAGCTCGGCTGTCTGGAACTTCAATTTCGCAGTTAAATAGGCGCTTCAAAAAGCGCTTTGGAACATCTCCTTATACCTACCATCTAGCGCGTAAGAAAGAACGGGCCAAAGTTTTGTTACAGGACTCTGAAATGATGATCGCAAACATTGCAGATCAGTTGGGGTTCTATGACGAGTTTCATTTTTCGAAGTGGTTTAAAAAAGTGGAAGGCGTTTCTCCATCGAAGATTCGAAAAAATTGAGAAATAGCCTGCAATGTAGTGGGCAGGTCTCGCAAAAGGGGTGCTTAAAGTGAATCCATCAATGTCGGGACGGCCTCAATTCTAAGTGTTGGATAGAGTTGTGCGACCAATTTTTCAGGATTGTTGTTTTCCACTTTAATAGGATTATCGGTTTGATTGTCGGCAAGCCACTGATTACCGGAATGATCCCAGTAGTGAACGACTACATGAGAGCCACAATCGCCTGTGTCATCCCACCAGTTGAAAAAGATAAAGGATGAGAGAATATTAGCTTCAAAATAGAGCTTTCTCTGAAGTTCTTGGGCATAAGGGAAACACTGGTTAAGCTGCCCTTTTCCAGTGACCTCAAACGAGCTCGAGATTCGATAGTGTTTTGGGACGTAAGGAATGTCCGACTTGAAGTTTTTGTAGGCGCCCGCAGCGATCATTAACGATAGGATCACAATCGGTAGAGTTGCTTTGAGTATATCGCCAAATGTTATTAATCGATCACTCGGCATGTTATAAGTTTATCATTGTGAGAGAGTTCTCCCAAGGTTTTAATTTTTCCTTTCATATCAGCAGATCTTCTGCCACTTGTGTTATGTATTGTGAACCTTTTTTGAGTTCCTTCTAGTCATTTGGTAAGGAGAAAGGAAGTAGAGGGCAAACAGGCTATCTTTATTGCAGAAAAGAACTATTTTTGTAGGTTTTGGTTCTGTCGGTACATGTTGGAAACCGGCAAACCAGCAGAATAATAAAACGGCTTCCGCATGAGCAATTCACGTAATACGAAACAGAAATCGGCGATCCGAGACGTTTTACATGAAGTGAGTAGGCCTCTGACGGCTCAAGAGATTGAGAAATTGGCAGCAAAGATTGTTCCTGGAATTGGTATTGCAACCGTTTATCGGGCAATCAAGCGGTTGCAAGAGGACAGAGAGATAGCTGTGGTAGAGATTGCGGGTAAAGCCCCCCTCTATGAGTTAACGGATAAAGGCCACCACCATCACTTTGTCTGTAATGAATGTGGGAGAGTATTTGATATTGAGGATCGTGGCGAAAACCTCGATAAAATGGCTCCCAAGGGGTTCCAAGTCGATAAACATGAGATTACCTTTTTTGGTAAGTGTGATCGTTGCGACTAGAGTTTACTCGTTTACTCCTATTTGATGTTCCAAGATTTTAGACTATCTTGTAATAGTCATAATCGTCTGTAGTTGGTGATATTTGGTTAGGCGTACGCCAATTCTAGAAAGGTTGCTCTATGAAATATGGAACTTTAAATCGACTGCCAGTTACCGTTCTAAGTGGATTTTTAGGTGCTGGGAAAACGACGCTTCTAAACCACATTCTTTCGAATCGTGAAGGTATGAAAGTAGCGGTTATCGTTAATGATATGTCTGAAGTTAATATCGATGCAGCTTTGGTTGAGCAAGGTAATGCGCATCTGAGTAGGGGTGAAGAGAAACTTGTTGAAATGAGCAATGGTTGTATCTGTTGCACCCTGAGGGATGATTTGCTTCAAGAGGTTTCCTCACTAGCTTGCGATGGGCGATTTGATTACCTTGTTATCGAATCTACGGGCATTTCTGAACCACTTCCGGTTGCAGAAACCTTTACTCTTACTGGTAACGAAGGGCAAAGCCTTTCCGAGGTTGCTCGATTAGATACGATGGTCACTGTCGTTGATGCTCGCAATTTTATCAACGACTTTAATGCCCACGAGAGCTTGAGTGACCGTCAGCTAGAGCGCGATGAAGCAGATACGCGAACCATTTCTGATCTGCTGGCGGATCAAGTGGAATTTGCGGACGTGCTCATTGTAAATAAAGTCGATCTTGTTAATAAAGAGGAGTTGGAGCGAGTAGTGGGCCATCTAAGGGCAATGAACCAAGATGCACAGATCATTTTCAGCGAGCACTGCCAAATTCCACTCAATCAGATTTTGGATACCGGGAAGTTTGATTTTGAGAAAGCAGCTCAGTCTCCGATGTGGCTAAAAGAGTTGAATGGTGAACATGTTCCGGAAACTGAAGAATACGGAATCGGCCATTTCGTTTTTCGCTCTCGTAAACCTTTCCATCCAGAACGATTTGACAAAGTGGCGCGTAAACAGTTTCCCGGGGTAATTCGTGCGAAAGGTTTTATTTGGTTAGCCTCACGAATGGAGCACGCTTTCATGTTTTCACGTGCAGGAACGACAAGCTCTTTGAACCAAGCCGGTTCCTGGTGGGCGGCAACGCCAAAGGATCAGTGGCCGAGTACAGACGAGCACCTAGATGAAATGTTGGAGCGTTGGCAAAAACCTTATGGTGATCGCCGACAAGAGCTAGTTATTATTGGCCAAGACATGGACTACGAAACGATTCAGAAGACCCTAAGTTCTGCACTTCTTAACGATGAAGAAATGGAAGCTGGGGCTGAAGCGTGGTCAACTCTGCCCGATCCTTTTCCGAAGTGGGAAATATTGCCTGAAGCCGACGAGCCTTCCTACGTCTAGAGCCGGATTCATCTCAACACTTAAGGGTCATTTAATTCCTAATTGATAATCGATTATCAAAAATAGTTTGACGCCGATCACGAAGTATCTAGTAGTTATGCACGATTAACTATTAAAGGAGAAGAAGATGAATCAATTTAGATGGTTTTTTTGTGTTGTAGTCGTTTCGGGACTAGTAACATCTGGGAAAGCGCAGTTTATTTATAGTGGTGGTCACGGTGATATCGGAGTCGGATACGACGAAGTAAGTAACGAATTCGAACCACATTGGCATCTTGATGCAGGAGCAATTGTCGATGGTTCACCTCTTACTACTGAGGAGGAATATGAGCCTGGTGATATGAATGCTCGCACTTCAACAACCCGAAATTCCCCTTCAGGTCTTAATAGCATCATTGGTGTTGCCGATGGATCGACGATCTATGCTATGGGTTCAGCGACTTTTCCGCCAAATCTGGGCTTATCAACTGAGGAACTGACGGGTTCCGATTGGATTGGAAACGTTACTATTTCGCTAACAAATTGGACACTGCCAACTGCAACAGCTGATTTTGCGCTATTTACAACGAATCTCGCAGGAACAACGGTTGTCGATAGGCTGTTTTCAACGCATTCTCCTGGTTCAACTGATTTTTCGAACGGAATCCCTCTGGTTGTCGGCGATCATGCCCATTTTGATTGGGGATTTACCGAACTTGGGACCTATGAATTTGAATTCACATGGACGGGAACGCACGTTATTGATGGGGCGATTTCCACTCCTGGAACTTTTTCTGTTGAAGTGGTGCCAGAACCTTCGGCAGTCGTATTACTTGGACTGGGGATGACCAGTATTCTAGCTATTCGGCGTAGGCTTAACCAAAGTCGTTCAAAGTGAGTTAACGAAGTTATAAGTACTGAGGCCTAAGTCTAGTTTCGGTCGATATAACATTTTTTAAGTTGTTCCGGGTGGCTTCAGTGAAGTACTTGAATGTAGCTCGAATCGGATGCTCTCGAGCTGGGTTTACGTTACTCGAGCTGCTGACAGTGATTACGGTTATAGGGGTTTTGATTGCTGTTACTGTTCCGATGTTAGGTATGGCGCAGGTAGCAGCGAATCGAACGAAGTGCATGTCGAATCAGCGCCAAATCGGATTGGCTCTCCATCTGTACGCTAATGATAATAATGGTGAATTCCCGCCAACCATGCATTCCACTTCATCGTGGCGCAAAGAAGAAAGTTGGGTTTTCGAACTGGCTCCCTATCTTAATAATGTGGATGAGGTCCGGGTATGTCCTTCAGATGAATCGGAACGGCGGGAAAGGATTCTAAGTGGGGGATATACAAGTTACGTTCTTAACGATCAGGTTTTTGATAACTATCTTCACAACACATTACAAAAGATTCCCCTCCCATCGGAAACCTTACTTCTCAGCATATTGAGCTCAGATAAAACTCCCAGTACTGGGTGGGATCACATTCATGGAGCAGAATGGAATTCTTGGTCCGCGACAACAAATGATATCGAACCAGATCGGCATCGATCGGGGGCGAGATCAGCAGATCGGACAAAAGGCTCATCCAACTATCTTTATGCGGACGGTCATGTCGAAAGCATAAGCGCCAAAGCGTTTAAAGCGCTAATTGATCGGGGAATCAATCCAGCGCTTGTGCCTACTGAGTAGTTGGCATGGGTTTAAAGCAAATACTCGTTTTTTCAAATACGAGTCCACAGAGAATCTTTCGTTTCGGCCTTTTGCTTGCTTTTTTGAGCGGTGCCGTGGCGCTCATTCATCAGCTGCTTTGGACGCGACGAATGGTCGACTTGCTAGGGGCCAGTGGCGAGTCGGTTAGCCGTGTGTTTGGAAGTTTTTTTCTTGGACTCGCGTTAGGCGCCGCATTCGCCAATTGGCTTCTGCCTCGGACTAATAATCCATGGAATCTCGCTGCTACAGCCGAATTTTTGGTGGCAATAACGGCTTTAGGTGTTGTGACGTTGCCGCACTGGTCCGATGGAATCTGGCCAGTTCTTGGGCCCGGGGCCCTCGTAGGATGGCCGGGTCATCTGACAAAGTTAGTGATCTCTACGTTGGCAATTGGAATACCCGCTTTTTTTATGGGGCTTGTGCTACCCGCATTGGCTGAAGTGCTTATCACTAAAACTGTTTCTATGAGGCGTGAAGGGATTTGGCTTTATGCAGTGAATACACTCGGCGGTGCGATAGGGCTCATCGGGGTAGTCGGTTTTATGATCGAGTGGCTAGGGGCAACGAATTGTATGCTCGTGGCGATCTGTTTAAATGTGGTGATTGGAAGCTGTTGTCTAACGGCTTCTAAGTTATACCAGAAGGAAAAAAGGCTCACTCTCAATTCCGAAGAGAAAGCATTAACGGTTGAGTCTTCTGAGGTGTCTCTATGGCTTCTTGGGCTATTGGCCTTTGTGTCGGGAGCGGGAATTCTTGCTACAGAAGGGACCGTTAATCAAAGAGTCATGCTTGTAGCACCGCTTTCCTTCTATGCGCCTGCGACAATTCTTTTCTCTGTAATATTGGCCCTTTCGCTTGGTGCATTTTTTTCGCCTCTGCTGCTTCAGATAACTCGAACTTTGAAGAGACAGACTCGTTTTTGTGCCATCCTGGCCGTATCTGGTATTGCTATTGGCATCACGCCCTTTGGGTTTATGGCTTTTGTACGTCATGCAAAGTTTCTGACTGAAAATGCTACGTTGTTGGAGTTTGTGACCCAACTTGCTGGGGTTTCTATCTTAACGCTTGGTCCTGCATTCTTTATTGCCGGATGTATCTTTCCTTTAGTCATTGCGGAAGTATCGGACCAGGGGAAATCAGCTGGAAGTGAATTAGCTAAATTGCTTGCCTTAAATGGGATGGGAGGATTTTTAGGAGCTGAGATAGCCTATAGATTTATTTTGCCTATGGCTGGACCCCATGGAGCGACGGGCTTGGTAGGAGTTGGGTATGCTACTGTCGCGTTGATTCTGGCATTCCTAGTGTGTCACATACGAGTCGTACTATTGACCTGTCTTGCGCTAGCTGTATCTGTATGGATGCTGAAACAAGTAGCGAAACTCCCGGTAGTTAATCCGAATGTTGGGTTTCAAGTGTTGGCTCAGTGGGCAGGACGGGAAGGTTCTGTTGCAGTGGTTAAAGATCAGCTAGGACACCGGGCCATTTTGATGTCAAACCAATATGTTCTCGGAGGAACGGCAGCTCAGGCATCGCAAGAGTTGCAGGCGCTATTACCTTTATCACTGCACGCAGGTCCGAGCGATGTGGCATTTATTGGTTTGGCAACCGGTGCCACGCCTGGAGCTGCCCTTACGAATAGCCGTGTCGAGAGCATCACAGCTATTGAAATCTCACCCTTAGTCTATGAAGCAGCAACACAGTTCTTTAGCGAAGCCAATCGCTATATCGTGAACGACCCGCGAGCGACGGTTGTTATTGAGGATGGTCGGACCTATATTGCTGCATGTCGAAAGCAGTTTGATGTTATCGCTGGAGATCTATTTCTTCCCTGGGGATCGGGAGAAGGACGCCTATTTAGTGTTGAACACTTTAGAGCTGTTAAGCTTGCTCTCAAAGAGGGAGGGCTCTTTTGTCAATGGATTCCCCTCTATCAACTTACGCCATCACAACTTGAAATCATTGCAGCCACATTTCAGCGGGTATTTCCCAAAACTTATGTTTTTGCAACTCCACCAAGTGACCCACGCCCGATACTAGCATTTGTTGGGTATCAAAGAGCGCCGGTCTTTCACTCTACATCCGCCGATGATGTCTCATCGGATCTACCTGAGTTTATTCAAGGGAGTCACTATGAGCACTTGTTTATCGGAGAATGGCAGGGACAAGAAGGCTCGCGTATCAATACTCTTAGCAATCTAGCTATCGAACTGGATGCAGGTCGAGAGCGGCTCACAGGAAATCCAGGTTCGAAGTACCTTTATGGCAAGCGTTGGGCAGAATATCGAGAAGGGCTACTGCGATGTCAACCGTTGGAATAGAAAGGACGTACTTACCCCCTGATTTAGTCGATGAAGGTGAAGGGTTTCAGTCGAGAAGATGGTCGCTAGGCTTAAGTTTATTCCGCATGTGGATCACATTCAAAGTAAGCGTTAGATCATTCGGTCTAACGCTTACTTGTTTGGGGTGTAAAACA
>JBCCKK010000165.1:0-7476 GCA_039027395.1 Verrucomicrobiota bacterium
CATCTTTGGTCCATCCGACGGTAAGCCGATTACGAAGGCGACCCAAGATATTACGCTTGGTTGTTCCTACATGACTCAAAATCCTCGTAGCCATCAAGAGGATCAACGGATCCCAATGATGGGTAGTGCAGACGAGGTTGTATTTGCTTACGACGAGAAAGTGATCTCTATCCACGATCTAGTCTACTTGAAGAATCCAGATTACGGAAAAGAGACTATCTTCGGTAACAAAGATGAGAAACTGATTAAAACAACTGCTGGGCGTGTTATTTTTAACGAAATCTGGCCAAACGAAATTGGCTATTATAATAAGCCTGCAGGGGATAAGCAGCTAGGAGAAATTGTTCACCGTTGTTATCAAATTTGCGGACATGACCGAACGATTCAAGTTCTCGACGATCTAAAACGCCTTGGCTTCCGTTTTGCAACGAAAGCCGGAATTTCTATGGGTGTTGACGACATGATCATTCCCGACGAAAAAGAGGGAATTGTTAAAAATGCTCGAGACCAAGTTAACACCGTCGAAAAGCAGTATCGCATGGGTGCCATCACGGATGGTGAGCGCTACAACAAGATTGTCGATATCTGGACTCAAGCGACCGATGAGGTTTCCAATGTGATGTTCGGAACTCTCCGCCAAAACAAAGGAAGATCCGAATTTAACCCTGTCTATTTGATGGTGGATTCTGGAGCTCGAGGCAACCGAAACCAGGTCCGTCAGCTTGCTGGAATGCGCGGGTTGATGGCAAAACCATCTGGTGAAATCATCGAGCGTCCCATTCTTGCCAGCTTCCGTGAAGGATTGTCAGTTTTGGAATACTTTATTAGCTCTCACGGTGCACGTAAAGGGCTTGCTGATACAGCTCTGAAAACAGCTGATTCCGGGTATATGACACGGAAGTTGGTGGATGTTGCCCACGACGTCATTGTAACAGAAGACGACTGCGGAACAGTTAAAGGAATTTGGATGAAAGCGGTTTACGAGGGAGAAGATGAAATCGTAAGCCTTCCTGCTCGTATTATGGGTCGAGTTTCTTGCGACGATATCGTTGATCCTGTATCAGGGAATGTTGTCGTAGCGGCCAACGAAGTTGTCGACGAAGAAAAAGCGTTGGCAATCGAAGCCCTCGGCCAGGAACGCGTTCGGGTCCGGTCCGTTTTGACGTGCGAAACCAAGCGCGGTATTTGTGGGAAGTGCTATGGAGTTAACTTGGCCAATAACCGTTATGTCCAACTTGGTGAATCCGTTGGTATTATTGCGGCACAGAGTATTGGTGAGCCTGGAACCCAGTTAACGATGCGGACATTCCACATCGGTGGGACGGCAACCTCTGGGTTTAAACAACCTCAGATTAAAGCCCGTAACTCAGGAATTGTTAAATACAATGAGTTACGCGTGGTTAAGTCACTTGAGGGTAACAACATTGTCTTGAACAAAAACGGGCAGGTCAGTATTCACGCTGAAGATGGCCGCGAGTTGGAAAAATATAATGTTGTTATTGGTTCAACGATCTCGGTTCCAGAAGATGGGACGGTTAAGAAAGGCGAAGTCTTTGTGGAATGGGATCCTTACAATGTTTCCATTCTGACGGAGAAACCCGGTAAAATTGAATTCCGAGACATCATTGAAGGCGTAACTATGAAGCGGGAGATCGATGAAGCCACGAAGCAGGTGGAAACGATCATTATCGATCACAAAGAAGATCTTCATCCTCAGATTGTTATCATGAATGATCAAGGTGAACCCCAAGCGGCTTACAGTATTCCTTCAGGAGCACACATTGAAGTAGCCGAGGGTAAAGTCGTTGAAGCTGGAGAGCGTTTGGCTAAGACCCCTCGTAAAGTTTCCAAGACCAAAGATATCACTGGAGGACTTCCTCGCGTCGCCGAACTATTTGAAGCTCGCCGTCCTAAAGATGCTGCGGAGATCGCAAAGATCGATGGAGAAATTACTATTGGAGGAACTTCAAGAGGTAAGCGTCTATTGATTATCAAAGACAAGGAAACAGGACTCGAAGAAGAGCACCAAATCCCGCTCTCTAAGCATTTGATCGTTTACCAGGGTGATACGGTTAAAAAGGGGCAAAAACTCACGGATGGTCCTGTTGTGCCTCACGAGATCCTCGAAGTTTGCGGTCCTCAGGAACTTCAAGAATACTTGGTGAACGAGATCCAAGAAGTTTACCGGCTCCAAGGTGTTGAGATCAACGACAAGCATATCGAGACAATTGTCCGGCAGATGCTTCGTAAGGTGAAAATTACCGAGCCTGGAGATACACAATTCCTGTGGGGTGAGCAAATTGATCGTCTCACGTTTGAGGAAGAAAACCGAAGCGTAGCAGGAAAAGGTGGTAAGCCTGCAGAAGCCAGTCCGGTCTTACTTGGAATTACCAAGTCATCGCTGGAAACGGAGAGCTTTATCTCGGCAGCATCTTTCCAAGATACGACACGTGTGCTTACTGATGCGGCAACGTTAGGTAAAGTTGATCAACTTCGAGGCTTTAAGGAAAACGTTATTATGGGACACTTAATCCCTGCTGGAACCGGTTTTCCTCTCTACAAAAACATCAGATTAGTCCAAAAAGGGGAGCCTGTTGGTGATCCTTTAGTAGGGCAAGAGGAAGAGGGTCAAGAGAATACTGGGGGTCCTTCGGCCGAGAAGAAAGTGGCTCTGGAGATTCCCGAAGCACTGGCAAACTAGTCTTAGTTATTTGATCTTAGTTTACTTAGTTTAAACGAAAAAACGCTCAAATGCCTTTCAGAGGGTATTTGAGCGTTTTTTGTTAGATTTTTTAGATTGCTAAATTTCCTTTATTGCAATGATAGGGTTTTATGTGTTAAGAAATCAAAACGGAGGATTGCATGGGACTGGCAACAAGAAGCTTACAGTGTATTCAGAGCGTTTATTCTGCCCAAGATTCGATAGACTTTCCTTGGATAGATCTAAATGAGTGGCTCCACTTAAATAAACCTCTAATCACAAAACTCTGGGAAGACGAGATTACCTTTGAATTCCTGCAAAAGAGCGAGGACTTAAGTGTTCAGATTGGCGAAATCTATATGCGCCGAATTGTTAACTCAGTGATTTGTTATCTCTACCAAGTAACTTCGGATTCGATGAGAGCATTCTATTTGGTAATAGATCGGTCAGAAGATGCCTCATACTCGGTATTAAAGATTTCAAGCTGCAATAATATGAACTGCCCTAAGTGTTCCGTAGTGACAAAATTGGATCAAATCCCTGAATGTCTTAATCTAGTCGAGTCTGCTGTGATGCAGCATGGAGGCGCACTTGTTGCGTATAGCGGTCGAGAAGGATGCAATCTAGTTGAAATTATTTTTCCTTCAAAGAACCACATTCCGTTACGAAGTTGATCAAATAGACCGTTTGATCCCTAGTTGTTTTTTGTTCCATCACTGGAAAAGGTTTTCCGCAATCCAGTCTCAACGAAAGAATCTATGTTTCTATTTTAGGATGGTGGATTTTAAGATGTGGAACCTCTTTTTAAATGTTCTCCTAACCACCTATGCTCTTTGGGGGATTGATACGGAATTCAAGCGACCACTAAAGGTTTGTGGAATCTTTGCCGACAATATGGTCCTACAGCAGGGAGTGCACCAGTCGATCTGGGGAGAGTGCGATCCAGCTGCTTTGGTTTCAGTGAAATATCTGAATATCCGAGTGAAAACTAGGGCGGATCAAGATGGGAAGTGGAGAGTGATTATGCCCCCGCTAGACTATCATTCGAAGGGATCTATTCTTACTGTAGCAACTAAGGAAAACACAATTTTGTTCGACAATGTTTTAGTAGGAGAAGTCTGGTTGTGTTCGGGGCAGTCAAATATGGAATGGACACTCCAAATGATCGCTGAAAGCAAGGATGTTAATCGAAAAGATCCAATACAAAAAGTGTTAGTCGAGCGTATTAAGTTGGATATGTTAAGCCAAGATTTCCTTATTCGGTATGCAAAGATTAAGGTGATAACTTCAGCCGACTCTGAGAATTGCACGATGTCGTCCTGATGCCGTCTGTGCAACGAAAGTCGAAACCGCTGGATGCATGGTTTTCAGCGACCCTGAGCACAACTAAGAATATGAGCGCACTTGCGTTCTATTTCGCTCGTGTGTTGAGAGAGAAGCTCGATGTTCCGATTGGGATTGTGGATGTAACAATGGGGGGAACGCGGATCGAGCCATGGATGAGAAGAGAGCTATTCACTCAGAGTCCGGCACTTGGGCATTACCTTAAAGAGTTTGAGAAACTATCTGATTCATATGATGTTGAGGCTGAGACCAAAACCTATGAACGCGCATTAAAAGATTGGCGGAAGGCGGTTACCCTAGCAGAGAAGAAAAATACCAAGCTCCCGGATAAGCCAGGCATGAAGCGGCCTCCGAAGGAAAGATGGCAGTATCCTTCAACTTTCTATAACGGGATGATTTCACCGTTGAAGGGTTTCGGGATCAGAGGATTTTTGTGGTATCAAGGAGAGTCCAATACAGGAAGGGCTCCCTCAAAACCAGACCACTACAAGAAAAGTCTCCAGCTTCTGATCAATGATTGGAGGCAGCAGTGGGGTATGGGGGAACTACCATTCTATTTTGTCCAAATAGCGGCTTTTGGAATCACTCCTCGTTGGGATGGAAAGTCCGTTGTTCGCAACCAAATGCGAGAAGCGATGAAGATAGAGAATACAGGAATGGCTGTTACGTATGATATTGGCTCGGTCGATAATGTGCATCCCTTGAATAAAATTGAGGCGGGCGGGCGACTTGCGCTATGGCCCCTTTTAGAGGTTTACCAGAAAGGGAATATTAAAACGGCCAGGGGACCGATACCCGTAAAGGCCGTTTTAAACAATGAAACCATCTCCATTGAGTTCGAAGCCACAGCCAAAGGGCTTCTGGTAGGTAGCAAGACTCCTTTAAAGGAACCCGTATCAGCAGGCATACAGGTGCCCATGATTGAAGTTCAAGATGAAGACGGCGTATGGAAAGAAGTTTCCGCAACCCTTAAAAACTCTAAAACAGTCGAGCTAGATGCTAAATCTATTCGCCTACCTCAGGAAATTCGATATGGATGGCACTCAACACCAACGGGAAATGTTTTCCTCTATAATTCGGAGGGCCTTCCTGCATCCCCATTTAGAATTAAGGTGAACTAGGAATGAAAGAAAGGGAGCTTTATTGCGAGCTCTTCTTTTCTTTTAGGCTCCGAATAAGCTCGAGTCTGCGCTGCTCGAGTCCGAGCTGCGAAGAGGCTTCGGAAACAAATTTAACGGAATTTAGAAATCCAATTCGCTCGTCAAAATTAAGACTGCGACCCTTCTTCCATTCAACGGATAACAAATCGCTGAGCATTTCATTGTAGGTTTCGTTGAAGCAAGAAAATAGAATATCGGCTTCGGTTAGGATCAGGCATTGGGCCGCTACTCCTAAGGTTTCAGGATTAGCTTCATCGCCCTGGCTTTTTAAATGAAGGTAGTTTTCGCGAACAATGGGAACTCCATTCGCAAAGTCGGTTGACATGATCATCTGACCGACGCGTTCAATTTCTTTTTCCTGCATGCCCGCCTCCAACATCAGAGGGTAGCCAATCTCGTAAGAGCGAGTTTCTAACGCATACGGAGTCTGATTAACTCCTCCCGTATGTCCAAGATCGTGCGCTGCTGCGGCGATAACGAGTTCAGCGGTTTGATTGGAGGAAAGATGTTCTCGCAATCCCAAGCAAAACGCAGCCAGAATCACTTCCGTAATGTGTTGAGGATTATGGTAGGTGGGTTGGTGGGCAATTCGGCCTGCTAGCTCGCTGATATCAATCGCCGCTTTACCAAAAACAGTTGTTTCGTCGTAGCCCAATTTGTTCATCAAAATTGGAGCAATCATATCGGGTTTAGCCTCACTTTGACGAAGTAAGTGAGCTTCCTCAACAATTGCGTCTAAAAGCTTGTTTGGTTGGCTTGAGCTGAGGTCGATTGAGTCCTCAGGATCGGGAGCATGGCCTTTAGATTCATGGATTGAATGCACTACCTTTTTAAGGTCGATGATACACGTTGGACTAAAAGCGGGATCGAAATCCATCTGAGGGATCGGTTTCGGAACAGGCCGAACCGACTCCTGAGATTTTACTTCAGGCGTTTCTTCAGATTCAGCTGACTTTTTACTGAACATTACTTAATAACTTAAGCACGAGTTTTATCGGAACACAACCTTTTGCCCTACCGCATGCTCAAATTTTTATTAAAGGCAAATTTGTGTCAGAGTCCATGATTTAATTACAGTTCGTGTCCCTAATGAAATGGATTTTCCAGAAAATTCATGTTTTCTACTTGCAACAAACAAAAATATCTATAGAACGCTTATCCCTTTATCTGCGAAAAAGAGGTAAAGGAAATGAAACAAATAGCGTGTGACGGTAAGGTTTTTCCGAATCGTCCTCCATGCGAAAAAAGCTTTTAAGGAAGCACGCATGGATATTGTCATGCGTGCTTTTGATTTTTAAAGAAACGAAACAAATCTGGAAACAGAGAACTAGAAAAGAGTGTTATGCCAACAATTAACCAGCTGGTAAGAAAAGGCAGAAAGCCGATTAAGAAGAAGACAAAGTCTCCTGCATTGCAAGACTGTCCACAACGCCGTGGGGTGTGTGTGCAAGTCATGACTCGGACGCCTAAAAAGCCAAACTCGGCACTACGGAAAGTGGCTAAGGTGCGTTTGACCAATGGTCAGGAAATCATCGCCTATATTATGGGTGAAGGTCACAACCTCCAGGAACACTCGATCGTTCTTGTCCGTGGTGGGCGTGTTAAAGATTTGCCAGGGGTTCGGTACCACATTGTTCGTGGTGCTTTAGATACACTTGGTGCCGTTGGACCAAGTAACACCAACAAGGTCAACCGTAACGTTTCACGTAGTAAATACGGAGTAAAGCGCCCTAAGGGTGACGCGAAATAGAATAAAGGATTGAATTTATGGCACGTCGACGTCGAGCAAGTAAACGAACTATCGCTTCTGACCCCATGTTTGAGAGCCATGTGGTTGCCAAGCTAGTCAATACCGTAATGGGGTGTGGGAAAAAATCTACTGCCCAGAATTTGGTGTATTCTGCTATTGAGCAGGCAAATAAAAGCTCCACGGATGCAAGTCCTTTGGATGTTTTGAATAAAGCTATTGATAATGTAAAACCTAGACTTGAAGTTAAGTCTCGACGTTTGGGTGGGGCGACTTACCAGGTGCCCGTAGAAGTTCCGGCGGATCGCCAACTTGCACTAGCGATGCGTTGGATGGTGAAAAACGCTCGCTCTCGTAAGGGAATCTCTTTCGCAAAGGCATTGGCAAACGAAATTAAAGAAGCAGCTGCGGGACAAGGAAGCGCGATTAAAAAGCGCGACGATGTGCACCGAATGGCGCAAGCAAACAAGGCATTCGCCCACCTTCGCTGGTAATTCTTTGTCTCTACTGGATCATTATTATGG
>JBCCKK010000166.1:0-7469 GCA_039027395.1 Verrucomicrobiota bacterium
TCCGCTTCGATAATAGGAACAATGATTGCTAGTTCATCGTCCTCGGTACTTTCGATCGTAGTCGTATCAGAAGCTAGCTTATAGAGCGGAAACTCAGAAGAGATGGGCTGGCCTTCATATTTTTTGTTAGTCGATGCCAAGATGATGTTGTCTGCACCGGCTACAGATGCGACTTGAAAATCACTATTCTGGACGAGTTGAATGAGATAGTTGTCAATTTGTTCTGTATTTTCCTCAAGCAACGCAGAGCGAATGGCCCAAGAAAAAGGCATAGAGAAGGACTGTAGCGATTGCTCGGTTAGCTCCTTCAGCTTTGCCTTCTGAGAAGTCTTGAGTGCTTCGAGTTCACTTTGATGACTTTTGGACGTATTGGACAACGTCAGAAAGTGGTACAGATAGCCTCCTCCTCCAACTATTAAAAGAAGAAGTAGAATGGTGATGATGTATATTTTAAGTTTTATCATAAGACTAAGAGGTGATCAGTTGTTCGGACCAATATGGAATAAAATGCAAAACACTCCAACTCCATTTATTATTAGGTCGCTTCTACTTCAGCCAAAAACTGAAATAAAGGTAGAATGCCAAAACGAGCCCAAGGACTACGCACGTTCCAACAATATCCCAATGGTTCCAACTTTTACGAATTTCTTGACGGTCATCAGGAGTGAGAGAAGTGAACGTGAGACTTTGAAGTTGCGATTCATCGGGGGCTTTCGCTGTAAAAGACAGTCCGATGATAAGCAGAGAACTGGCAACAAGTAATACCCCAGAGTAGTAGAGGAAGCTAAAGCTAGCGATTTCGGCAAGTACACCTTGGTGGATGTTTTGGCTGCTCACCACGGCTTCGAGAGTCAACTTAGTCATGGCCAGTATAAACCCGATCAGCAGTCCCCAAAAGGCACCTCGAGAATTGATTCGTTTCCAGAAAAGGCCGAGGAGAAAGACGGCAGTGATCGGAGCCGCGAGATATCCTTGGACGTTTTGTAGGTATTTGTAGATTCCTCCCCCAGCCATGGTTTTCATAATAGGTATCCAAATGAGGCCGGCAATGACCACAAAACTGGTGGCTAACCTTCCCATATATACGTAATGCGCTTCGCTACGACCGGGGCGCAGCTTTTCATAGATATCAACGGTGAATAAGGTGGCACAGCTATTAAACAGAGAAGCAAGTGAACTCATGAGTGCGGACAATAATCCAGCGACTACCAGACCCCTTAGCCCAGCGGGAAGTAATGATGTTACCATTGCGGGAAAAACTTGATCTCCATTAATTTGAGAACTGTTGTTCTGTAAAGGAATCTGGATCAACCCTTTTTCATGCAACGCCCATCCGATGAGTCCTGGAACCAGAAAAAGAAGGACAGGCCAGACTTTAAGAAAGCCTCCCCAGAGTGCTCCGCGCCGAGCATCGCGAAGACTTTTCGCGGCGAGGGTGCGTTGGACAATGTATTGATCGGTACACCAATACCAGATGCCGATAATGGGAGAAGCAATCATAACTCCCAACCAGGGAAAATTATCATTCTTCCACCAAGGAATTCCCTCTTGGGTGATGGGACGCCATAGGGCAAAATTCTCAGCTTGAGCCTGGGCGGCAACTCGCAGCTCACCCCAACCACCTAGGAGACTTAATCCAAACCAAGTAATGAAAACAGATCCCAGTAAAAGCACAACGGTTTGAGCGACTTCTGTATAAAGCACCGCACGGAGACCTCCAAAAATAGTATAAACTCCCGTCAAAATTACCGTTGTAAAGGCTCCGATCCAAAAAGCGTTGTCCGGAGATCCAAACGTATCGGGTAGCAACACTGTAAAAACCAATGCGCCTGCGTAGACGGTAACCGAAACTTTGGTAAACACGTAGGCAATCAAACTAACAATAGAAAGCACCCAGCGAACGCCAGAGCTGAAGTGGCGTTCCATGAATTCCGGCATCGTAAAGACGCCTGATTTGTAATAAAATGGAACAAATACCCAGGCCAGTAAGATCATTAACCATGAGTGGAGTTCCCAGTGAGCCATAGCCATCCCAGAAGTGGCTCCATTTCCAGCTAATCCAACGATATGCTCGGAGCCGATATTAGACGCGAATAGCGAAGCTCCTACGATGTACCAGGGGGCGTGACGTCCTGCCAAGAAATAGTCGGTTGTTGTTTTTTGTTTTCGAGAGGACCACCAAACGATGGCAGCGAGACCTAAGAAGTACAGAGCGACGATGATCCAGTCGAGTAGTAGCATAATAGACGGTCGAAGAATGTCGTAGCGACTCTGGAGTTTCCAGTATTAAATAGGGAGGCGGAGACCGGAATCGAACCGGTGAATGGGGCTTTTGCAGAGCCCTGCCTTACCACTTGGCTACTCCGCCGTAACACGAGCGGGAAAGTATCTGCGAAAATCGGTCATATGAAAAGTTAAAAACAGACTATTTTCCAACGATAGGCACCTGTTGGTGAGTTGATCGATATCGGCTTGGGCTCATGCCGAGATGGCTTCGGAATTGCTGATTGAAATGGGAGAGGGTGTTGAACCCACACTGGAAAGCGATTTCTGTGATAGTTGAGTCGTCATTTTCAATGAGCCGCTTACACACTCGATCGAGTCGAGTTAGGGTGATAAATTCGAATAAATTTTTTCCAGTAATCCGTTTGAAATAGCGACAGAAGGGAGATGGCGCCATTCCGGCAACCTGAGCAAGCTCTCGCAGTGACATCTGTTGGTTTAAATGTTCAAAAATATATGCATAAACCCGATCAATCCGTTCGGATGCCCGTTTGTCTAAACGAGTGTGGATCCTCGGATCGCTGAGTTCCGCCGTATTTTTCCAGCGGCTAAGCCGGTCAAAAATCTCAAGAAGTGCAATTAGCCGGTTCGTCTCTTGGGCTGTTACCAGGAATTGCATTTTTTCGAATATCATCGAAACGATACTACCGGAGAATTTTAGTCCTGCTTCGGATCGAGCCAGGAGGTTGCGAATCGAGGCAAGTTCCGGGGCTTTGTCCCAAAGACCGCCGAGCGTATCGGGAAGGAATTGAATTACCAACGAGTGTGACATTTTCCCGGACCTGATTGAATCGTCATCAGTTCGCCAATAGTGAGGCACGTTGGATCCGACCAGAACCAAATCACCATCGAAATAAGGTTCATGGTGGGTTCCAACAAAGCGAATCCCCTCCCCGGTGACAATTCCGGTTAATTCGATCTCGGGATGAAAGTGCCACGGGGCATCGAATGCTTTAAGAACGCGGTTATGAATATGAAAGGACGAATCGTAATCGACAGGAACTTTTTCGAATTGTGCCTTCATTCGGCATGAAAATATAGTATATTGCTAATAATATCTATTAAAAATTATAATAATGTCAATATACTTGTAGTACAGATCAGCGTTCCGGTAGAGAAAGATCCAAATTGCGATATTCTCGACCCATGAAATCAGAGAAAACATACCGACCTTTGTTTTATGAATCATACCGAAACCTACCGACCGTTGCAGGCATTTGTTCTCTTCAGGATGGGGCAAATCCGGGTATTGGGGTTCAGGACTGTGTGGATCGACTAAAACGATACCATTATACCTTACAGCGACTGTGGAATCTTTTTAATGCACGAATCCCTTCTGAGCCGATTTATGAACTCAAAATGGGTTTTAGTTTACACACACATTTATGCGCGGAGCATGTGACTACTATTGAAGAACGCGTCGGAGAAATGCGACATCCACCCCTGGGTCTAGATAAAGTGCCTCACAAAAAGCTAGAGTTGTTTTTTGATGAGGTTCAGGCCGCTCCTACCTTGGCGTTGCTTCATAGTGTTTACGCTGTGGCGCTACCGGCATTGAAGGTATCGATGGAGCGCCATATTCGAGAAACGAATCATCTCGCCGACCACCCTACGGTGCGAATTCTCCGGTTTGCCCTTCTGGAGATCGATCAAATGATTGATTATGGGCAGCGGGCGATCGGATGTCTTCGGAACGAAAAGAAGGTTGAGGGTTTAGAAGACTGGCTCGCCCTTTTGGAGAATTGTTTATTGGGCTGTGGTGGTTTGGATGGAACGGAACCTGAACAATCTCCAGATTGTTCAGCCGTGTATTCCATAGAACCGTTTGAATTTGATGGCCTTCCGCAGAGAGATGAGCGTTTCGAGGATCCTTATAACATGGGCGTTCATGCAGAGGAGTTTCTTCACGATGAACGCTATCCAGCGGATATAAAAACGATGATGATGTACTACCGGCGTCTCAGAGAGATTGATGTTCCTGAGATGATGGCTGGGGTGCTTTATCAAACCAAAAATAAGTCTTGGAAGTTCTATCGTGACATGACTCGTCAGCTATGGGATGAGGCTCGGCATGCTCTGATGGGAGAGGTTGGGTTCGTTCACCATGGAATCGATTGGCCCAAATACGTGATGATCAATTTTACCTGGTCTAAAGAGCTATTCGAGCAATTGGAGCCGAAACAGAGACATGCTGTTTTATGGTATATCGAACAAGGACAAATGGGTAAGGAGGGTAAGCGTTACGAATGGGAAGTGGGTAAAGATGCAGAGGATCCGTTAGCGATGCTCTTTCAAGATTACGATTGGGCGGACGAGGTGCTCCATGCGAGGATCGGCCGAGATTGGTATGTCAGAGGGTTCAAGGATAGCCGAAAAGCCGCCGAGTATGGGAACGAATGTTGGAATACGGTAACGTCGGGTTGGCAGAATTGGAAGGACCAAGGATTGACGGAACATCGAAACTGGTGGCCGGAACTATACAAAGAAGTATGTCGCCTACGAGGTATCGAGCCTAACCCAGAGGTCTTGGCATATAAGACAAACTATGCAAAAACCCGGGCCGACTTGAAGCAACATTCGTTTTCAGGATAACTAACTGTTAGCTAACACGAATATATGCTTAAAGAAACGCGCGCGGCAATCGCGGATGGATCAGGAGGGTTTCATATCGATACCATCGAAGTCGCTTCACTGAAGGAGAATGAGGTTTTGGTGGAAATTAAGGCTGCCGGCATGTGTCATACCGATTGGGATTCCTTAAATTGGAATAGGCCGCTGGTTGTGGGACATGAGGGGGCTGGGGTTGTCCTTGAGGTTGGCGGAGGAGTCACTCACGTGACGCTCGGAGACCGAGTCGTTTTGAACTGGGCGATTCCGAACACTAGAGATTTCCGATGCTCGGTTTGACGTGCCGGGAGTCAAACTGGTAACCGTAAAGAGTGAAGCTTTACGCCAGCGGGTTGATCTGACGCTATTTTGTCCCGAGTTAATTTGTGGGATGATAGATGTGCCGATAGTAATACTACTACACGGTGTCTATGGAAGCCATTGGGCTTGGACGTTGAAAGGAGAGGCTCACGTTACTTGTCAGCGTTTGATTAGTCAGAAAAAGATTTCCCTTTGTGTCCTGGCAATGCCATCAGATGGTCTGTGGGGAGACGGAAGTGGATATCTAAAACATCCCCATCAAGACTTTGAAAAGTGGATTGTCGACGAAGTTCCTGCTGTCGTAAGCGAAGTTGTTCCTGAATGTTCAGAGAATTCGTCGCGGTTTATTGCTGGATTATCGATGGGAGGATTTGGGGCACTACGGCTGGGAGCAAAGTATGGGTCGCTGTTCTCAGGAATTTCAGGACACTCTTCCATTACCCATTTCGATCAAATAGATCAGTTTGTCGAAGAAGGGTTAGAAAGCTATAAAGTCAGCGATGAGGACCATTCTGTTGAAAAAACGATGGAGCGCTCTCGCCATAAATTACCACCCATTCGCTTCGATTGTGGTCGAGAAGATTCTCTTCTCCCAGAGAATCGCAAGCTACACCAAGCCCTGAAAAATCTAGGAATAGAGCACGATTATTCGGAATTTCCCGGGGGCTACGAATGGACCTATTGGGAGGAGCATTTGCAGGATACTTTAATGTTTTTCCTTGGATGCGATTAATCAGGATGTCTGAGGTGATGTAGTTTCGCGCTCCTTCTGCCGCTTCTTGATCCATTGGGTGGTGCGAAGCAAATCAGGTTCGTAGCGATTAAAGGTGTCTGTCCCGTAAATCGTTCGTGCCTGTCTCAGTGCGTTGATATAATTATCTAATGTGCCGGTGGCTAAAGCCATGGCAGCTCGAGCAAAATAGTAGTCTGGCTTGAGTTCATCGGTCGGGTTTAAGGCCGTAACCCATTTATGAGCTCTCGGATAATTCTCCATGATGATGAGGCAGTAGATCAACTTAAGGATGGGTTTTCTGTACTCAGAGTCCACCTCGATGGCATAACGATAGGCACCATAAGCTTCGGACCAGCGCTCTTGTATGAAAAAAACCTCACCGACATAGAAGTGAATTGAGGCTCGCTTGGAATCTAAAGCAATTGCTTTGTCAAACTGCTCGAGAGCGAGGTCTAGCTTATCCTGGGCGGTATAAATGCGACCTTTGAGCTCACGTCCCGGTGCATACGCCTCAGATTCTTCGAGAAGTTTATCGACAGTCTCTAAGGCTTCCTCGAGCTGACCAGACTTATAGAAAGATAAGGCGTTAGAATACAGTGTTTTCGTATCGGCAATCGAAAAAGAGAGTAAACAGTGAAGAGTGAGCAACCCAATCCAAGGTTTCATGGAAAAGAGCATGAACCAGGAGTCATTTAAGACAACACTATTTACATCGAGAATCGCTCATCGAGCAGAGTTTTGAATCTGCTTTTCCGTTGTCGTTCCTTTATTGTCTGTTACATTGATGTTCATGAGTACTAGTAAGGCTATTTTTCGAGCCACCCCTCTTTTTTTGGGTTTAGTCCTAATGTTTTCAATCAATCATTTTGTAAGTGGCCAATCAGACGATTCTCCACCATCGGCCGAGTATCAAAAACTCTACCGAGATGCTTTGGAATTATTTAACAAAGAGCAATTTGATGAGGCTCTTCTAAAGTTGGAGGAAGCAAGTGCTATCGAGCCATCTCGTTTAGCGACACACAATTTAAAGGGAGCCGTCTATGTTAAGCAGAAGGATTATGAAAAGGCGGCTACTGCATTTCAATCGATCATTGATCAGCAACCAGATAATCCCATAGCTCTATTTAACTATGGGGAAGTATTGTTTCTTTCCGGAAAGTACGCACAAGCGAAAGAGTCGTTTCAAAAATATAGAGCCACCGAAGGAAACCAAAGTAATGCATTGGCGCGTTTTAAAGTAATTCTTTGTGATTTGTTGGGAGGCAACGAGGCGGAGGCAAAAAAGACGGTTGCCGAGCTCAGTCCAACTGTATCACATCCTTTAGAATACTTCGGAAAGGCGGCCCTGGAATTTCACGCGGGAAATGAAAAAAAGGCGAGAACCTTCCTACAGTCTGCTTTTAATATTTACCCTGGTGGAATGAATCTAGCATTTGCTGATTCATTCGTTGAGCTCGGGTGGTTGAAGAAGGGGGATGTTACCCAAATTGGTGCTGTGAATGCAGCTGCCCTCCAAAGTCTATCA
>JBCCKK010000167.1:0-7432 GCA_039027395.1 Verrucomicrobiota bacterium
AAATCGTGGAGCTAAATTTGTATTGTTAGGTTCGGGAGAGTCGGGCTTGGAAGACGCATTCAGAGATTTGGCCGAACGCCACCCTCATCAGGTTTACACACATATTGGATTTGATGAAGGATTGGCTCACCGGATTGAGGCAGGTGTGGACTTCTTTTTGATGCCATCGCGATTTGAGCCGTGCGGTCTAAACCAGATGTATAGTCAACGCTACGGAACGATTCCTATTGTTCACGAAGTGGGAGGGTTGCGTAATACAGTTGAGCCTTGGCACGTTGCTCAAAAAGGATTTTTACGGGGTAAGGGAACTGGATTTGGTTTCAAACACTTGAGTGTGCCTTCGTTGCTGACAACTATTGATTCGGCAATTCGGACCCGAATGTTTCAGCCGTTTTGGAAGCAGATTCGCGAGAACGCTATGAAGCGTGATTTTTCCTGGGAGGCGGTCTTGCCTGAGTATGAGCTTCTTTACCTAAACGCTTTAAATAGGAAGTAGTGAATAAACTATGATGCCAGAACTCAGACAAGATTGGTTAAGTGGACAGTGGGTGGTGTTTAGCCCAGAGCGCCTTCGTCGTCCCCAACAGTTTAGCTTCGGGGAGGCACAAGAATCTTCTCCAGAAGGAGATCCGTTTGCCGAAGGAAATGAGCACTATACTCCTGCTGAAGTGTATGCGGTGCGTTCTCGAGGGGGACAAGCAAATGGACCAGGTTGGAGTGTTCGGGTCGTTCCTAATCGATACCCAGCTCTGCGGGTGGAAGGCGAGATGAAGCGGAAAGCGGTGGGATTGTTTGATCAAGCCAGTGGGGTGGGGGCTCACGAGGTTGTTATCGAAACTCCGAAATCGGATAAGGAACTAGCGGAACTCTCGTTGAATCAAATTAGCGAAGTTCTCGAGACATACCGGTATCGGATGTTGGATCTGATGAAAGACCAGAGACTACGGCATGTTTCGATTTTTAAAAATGTGGGGGCAAGAGCCGGAGCTTCTCTGCGTCATGCTCATTCTCAGATTGTCGCACTGCCTTTGGTTCCTCCTGAAGTTGAGCGGCGGCTCGATGTGGCCGAAGAACATTTCCAGAAAAAAGAGCGAAATCTGTTTCAGGACGTTCTCGATTTTGAGCTTGGCGATGAAAATCGCATCGTTCTGCAGAATCATGACTTTGTTGCATTTTGTCCGTATGCGAGTCGATTCCCGTTTGAAGTTCGTGTTTTGCCGAGGCATCAACATTGCCACTATTTTTCGTCGCCCGATGGTGCGCTTGTTCAGTTGGCAGAAATTTTGAAAAAAATTCTATTAGCCTATCAAATCGGATTAAATCGGCCCGCCTATAATATTCTTTACCAAACCGCGCCTCTGCCTGGGCGATTCACAGGTAAATGGCCTTTGATGGAATCTTCCTATCGGTGGTATGTCGAAATTATTCCAAGAATTTTTGGTCTAGCTGGATTTGAGCTTTCTACTCAGTGCGCAATGAATGCTGTTTTTCCGGAAGAGGCTGCCCGCTTTTTGCGGGAGACGATTGATTCACTACCAGAAGGGGGAGAACATGAGTAATTCGAAACCGTTGCAAGTCGTGTTCTTGTGGCACATGCACCAACCGTATTATGTGGACCCACTCGAGAAAGTGGCATTGATGCCATGGGTGCGGCTACATGCGGTTAAAGGTTATCTCGATATGATCGATGTCGCGACCCAAACGCCCGAGGTGAAAATGAATTTTAATTTCACACCCGTTCTCCTTCGGCATCTACTTGAAATGGCGGGTGATGAGGTTCGAGATCTTTGGGGAGATCGAGCGAGGATTCCAGCAGCAGATTTGAATGATGAGGAGCGGTGGTTCGTTCTTGAGAATTTTTTCAAAATCAACCCATCTACACTAGTGCAACCGTTCCCTAGGTATCGAGAGCTTTGGGAATTGAGGGGGCGCGATGGGTCTGCCGACCAAATCAAATCGGCAACTCATGTCTATACCGAAGAGGATTATCGCGATCTGCAAACGTGGTATAATCTGGCCTGGTGTGGTTTTAGTGCCGAGAAGCGTTATCCCGAATTGCTGGAGTTGAAGCGAAAAGGTAGAGGCTTTTCAGAAGAAGAGAAAAATCGGGTGCTTGATATTCACAAGGAAATCGTAACGTTGATTCCAAAACTGTATCGAGAGGCCGAAGCTTCTGAGCAGGTGGAGGTAACCACCACTCCCTTCTTCCATCCAATTATGCCTCTCGTCTACGATACCGATTTCGGGTTGCGGGCTATGCCGGAACGTGAGATGCCTAAACGTTTTTCTGCTCCCGAGGATGTTCGTTCCCATCTCCGTTTATCTCAAGAGCAGCACCAGAAGGTTTTTGGTAAACCGGCTCGAGGGCTCTGGCCTTCGGAGGGATCGGTTGCACCTGAGTTAATACCATTATTTAAGGAAGCTGGAATCGAGTATTTCTGCACAGACGAAGATAACTTGTTCCGAAGCCTTGCCATGGAAAACTCTGGGTATTCACCTCAAGCAGACCACTTAGAATTGTTTCAACCCTGGCATTGCGAATACGAGGGAGCTTCCATAGGAGCATTGTTCAGAGAGCGCCCGCTTTCCGACTTTATTGGATTTAACGCTGCGCGAAATTCTGCGGAAGATTCGGCGGGCTACTTGTCTCACCACTTGGAGCATTTGGCTGACGTGGTTCCCCATAGCAATGGCGCTGTTACTCTTGCTTTAGATGGGGAAAATGCTTGGGAGGCTTTTTCAGATGGAGGTGAAGGATTCCTGAAGCGTATGTATCAAATGATTGAGGGAAGTTCAAAGCTGACAACAGCTCGGATGACCGATGTTTTTGAGTCGGAGCATGCAACACCGGTTGTTAAAACGCTACATACGGGATCCTGGATTTCAGCGAATTTTGATATCTGGATTGGAGATCAGGAAGAGAATACAGGTTGGGAGCGTATCGGTGAAACTCGCGCTTTTCTAGAAGACTATTTGTCCTCTCATACCATTGAAGCATCGGTCGAGGAACAGGCTTGGGATGCAATTTATGCTGCTGAGGGGAGTGATTGGTTTTGGTGGTATGGACCTGACTTTCAAACGGATAACGACATGCTATTCGACTTGCTGTTTAGAAAGCATCTACAGCGAGTGTATTTACTGATGGGAGAGACTCCTCCTTCAAACCTCGAAATCCCGATTCAACAAGTTCAGGAGGAGGCAGTAGCGACGCCACCTAAAGACTTCGTGCTTCCTGTCGTTGGGGGTGAAATGGAAGGGTTCTATGAGTGGATGGGAGCGGGATACTTTGATGTATCTCAACAGCAAACGGCGATGTTTCAGTCAGACCGCCACGTTACAGCAATCTTTTACGGATTCAGCACTGAAGCTCTGTTCGTTCGAGTAGACTTCCAATCAAAATTTCCACAAAAACTTGTATTCCAATTCGAACAACCTTCTGTAGCTCGAGTTGAAGTAATTCAAGATGAAGGAAAAGTGGCTTTGCAGGTGTTCAAAGGTGAGCAAAAAGTTTCATTTTCCAATGTAGAGACAGCGGCAGAAGCAGTTTGGGATAAACGATTGGAATGGAAAGTAGGATTTGATCTTCTCGGATGGGATAAATCCATTAGCGCTATTGCATTGCAAGTTTCTGTTTTGGATAATGGAATCGAAGTAGAGAGGTATCCTGAAAGAGGTAGTCTTGAGTTTGACGGCCCTTCTGATGCGTTTCGTTTGAAAAACTGGTTTATTTAGTTATAGTTCCGGCTGGCTACGTTGAGAGAGCTTGGCCAGTTGATAAATGAAGAGGCTACAAGTCCACCTTGCATTCCATCATCATCAGCCGGTGGGAAATCTTCCTTCTGTTTTGGAGGACTGCTATACGCAGTGTTATTTTCCGCTGCTGAAAGCTATGAATGACGCGCCAGGGGTGCGTTTGAATCTATCGTATTCGGCCCCTGTTCTAAGATTTATCGAAAATCGCCACCCAGAGTATTTTGAGTTACTTAGAAAGCTAATCGAGGAAGACCGAGTTGAGTTATTGGCGACAGGATTCTATGAGCCTGTTCTAGCGGATTTGCCGGAAGAAGATCGACGGGGCCAATTAGAACTGTCAATGCTTTGGTATCGAGAGCGTTTTAATGTGATTCCTCGGGGTGCTTGGTTGTCGGAAGCTGTCTGGGATCACTCACTAGTATCTACCTTTAGAGAGCTCGGATTGGAGTATACGATTATTCGAAGTGAGCGTTTTCTACAGGCGGGTTTTTCTCCGGCTTCGTTGCATGGATATTATATTACGGAATATCTAGGAGAGACACTTGCCGTCTTTCCTAATGACGAGGAGCTACGAGGGCATATGCCTTTCGGAAAGGTGGATGATTTGAAAAGCTATCTTCGCCGAATGGCAAATCGCTCAGGTGTCATTCTCACTCTAGCTGACATTGCAGAACGATGGGGTGCGTGGCCTGGAACTCATCAGCGTATCTATAAAGAGGGATGTATCGATCAGTTAATCGAGGTGTTTAATCAGTCTGCAGAATGGCTGAAGTTTCAGTGTTTTTCTGAAACCTTAGAGTCTCAAGCACCTCGGGGGCGATGCTACCTTCCCGGCGGAGTTAATATTGATTTGGGGGCATGGTCATTGCCAGACGAGCCGCGTTCCCGTTTCTATGAAGCGCGTAAGGATCTGGAACTTCGCCATGATGCATCGCGGTTTCTTCCATTTTTTCGATCCGGTTGTTGGGAAAGTTTTCGGGCTCGGTATCCCGAAGCAAACCTAATGAATAAAAAGTGGCTTTGGTTGCGCAAGAAAATGGTGGCACAGGAGGTGGAAGACAAAGTCGCTAAGGATTGGCTTTGGCAGGCTCAATGCAACACGGCATATTGGCATGGCACTTCAGGCGGCATTTATTTTCCTCACCTCCGACAAGCGGTTTGGGAGCGATTGCTCTCGGCTCAGAGGCGGTTGGAGATTGGAGGGGAAAAATGGGAGCTTGAAGAGAGTGATGTGGATGGAGATGGCTTAGAGGAAGTTCTATTTTTTAGCGATTCGATCAGTATCGGCTTCTCGCCTGCCCAAGGGGGAACTCTATTCGAATACAGTATTATCTCGGCTCTCCATAATTTTTGCAACACGCTGACCCGTCGCCATGAGTCAGCACCTAGCAATCAACCTCATGCGGAAATTTCTTCGGGACATCACGACCGCCTTGTTGATCCATATGATCGGCGAAGTTTGCATGATCATATCATCACCCGCAAAGTTGATGTAGAAAGTCTTTCGAGTAATCGATATTCAGACCGTGGGGATTTTATCGGAAGACCATATCAATTGGTTTCATCTGCGGTGAATAACGAGGTTCCTGAAATTGTCATGGAACGAGAGGGGGCAGTGCAACAGGGAGGGACATCTCAAGCGCTAAAAATACGCAAAGCAATACGAGCGAAAGACCGCGGACGACTCATTCAAGTTAAAACGGATTTGGCTAATAAGGGAAAAAACACACTCGATGGAGTCTATGCCATAGAATTTAACCTATCTCTTTGTCCACAACAGGAAAAGGTTCAAGTGAAGCTTGATGACAAATCGTCTCGACAGTTAAAGGAAGGTATCTATGCGGAAGATGTCAGCTCCGTCAGCTTTTCTAACGAAAAGGAATCGCTTGGGGCTCGATTTGAATCGGATAAAAAGTTTTTATTATGGGTTTTTCCTCTGATGACATTTCAAATGCTTGGAGAGGATTCTTCAGGGATTGTTCAAGGATACACGGTGATTATTGGGTGGCCGTTTGACGTAAAACCTGGGAAGGGTGATGAGTTTGCAGTTCGCTGGAATACACCGAATGTTTACCATAAAAAAGTTGATTAAAAGTGGGATACGCGTAGACAAGAACTATGAGTAAACTCGAAACGTCTTCTCTTTGTTTTCTTGTTTTAGCTTCTATTCTTTTGGGAGCGTGTTCAGGCTCTGATGACGAGGCCTACTATTATTCAGACCCTGCAATTGCTGGAGAAGAGCCATTAGTTGAGGGAGGAGTTCCTGCCGAAGGAAATTTCGAAGGGGGACGGAATTCGGGACGGGCGAGCTATACGCAACGCCGTCCCGTTTCTAGCGAGCCAAAACCTTGGGCTTCAACCGCTAATCAAGAGTCTCCAAAGGTTCGCTATCCAACTGCGAAAAGAATTTCCGGAAAATCAGGATTGGTTAAGAGTCCTTATGCTCCATACGCTGGTGACGTAGATGTCAAAGGGATCCCATCTGGAACTCAGGTTAAATGTCCTTATACAGGTAAAATTTTTATCGTTCCCTAGAGACACGAATGATTAAGAGATCGTTCTCGCATTCCTGAAAAATTGTCGCCCCAGTCCGAGTTTATTGGTTTGGAGTAATCAAATCTCCGGGTTATAACCACTCAATGGATGACGTTCTAAAGATTCTGGAGGAGAATGCATTAGCTTCTCCAGAAACCATAGCCCAACGACTTAATCGGTCTGTCGACGAAGTGCGCCTTCAAGTGAAACAGTTGGAGGAAGACAAAGTAATTTTAGCGTATAAAGCGATTGTAGATGACGATAAAGCTGGAAGAGATTTAGTTCAGGCGGTCATCGAGGTAAAAATCACTCCGGAGCGGGATGGAGGGTTCGATCGAATTGCAACGCGAATCGCGCGATACGATGAGGTTAAAGACTGTTACCTAATGAGTGGCTCTTATGATCTGTTGGTTGTTGTTCAAGGCCCAAACTTGAAAAATGTTGCTTCTTTTGTTTCGGAGAAACTTGCTTCGATCGATGGGGTGCTTTCAACAGCAACCCATTTCATGCTCAAAACCTACAAGGAACAAGGAACTCTATACGATCAAGAAGCGTTCGATCAACGCTTGAAAGTGTCTCCCTAAGTTAGCTTTGGGTTGATTGTTCACTATGAAAACAGATAGATGTAACTCCTCTTTTGTTGCAGATCATGTCCGGAATATTCCTCGATCCGGGATTCGCGATTTTTTTGAAATTGTTCAATCAATGGCAGACGTTATTTCCTTAGGAATCGGCGAACCCGATTATGTGACGCCTTGGCATATTAGAGAAGCTGCTATTTATGCGTTAGAGAAAGGGAAAACGGGTTACACCTCAAATATCGGCACGCCTCAGCTGCGCCGTGAGATTTCAAAATACGTTCAGAAGAATTATGAAGCTGAGTATGATCCAGCAACAGAAATTCTTGTATCCGTTGGGGTATCCGAAGCTTTGGATATTGCCTTAAGGGCGATTATTAATCCAGGTGATGAGATTCTCTTTCATCAACCCTGTTATGTTTCATATCACCCAAGTATCTCATTAGCGCACGGAGTTGCAATACCAGTACAGACACGAGCTGAAGTGAACTTTGCGCTCACCGTCGAAGATTTAAAGCCTCTCATTAGTGAGAAAACAAAGGCTTTGGTCATCAACTTCCCAACCA
>JBCCKK010000168.1:0-7423 GCA_039027395.1 Verrucomicrobiota bacterium
GCCAAGCACGGGGGAATCTCAAATGCATGTCGTCATATTCCCTATGGGGTTCAACAACCCGCTGTCAGTTCCCAATTGATACGCTTAGAAGAAGAACTCGGCATTCGCCTGTTTCAACGCAAACCTTTTCAACTCACCGATTCCGGCCGACTCCTCTACGAATTTTCTGCCCCTTTTTTTGGCCAACTCGATGATGTTGAAAAACAACTGAAGGGTAAACTTGCCTCTCGGCTTAAATTAGCAGGTCCGTCTCGGCTCATGCGGTATTATCTTCCATCGCTCCTCAAAAAAATTGAGATGAAGTTTCCTCAACTTCAAATTCGACTTTTTGAGAGCGACCTCACCCAATCCCAACGATTACTTGAACAAGGAGACGTGGACCTAGCAATCGTGGTTATTGCCGGAAAACCTCCCTCCGGCTTTCAATCAAAGACGCTAATTAATCTTCCCTTAAGACTTCTTATTCCTAAAGACAGTCCCTACAGATCAGCAACAGAAGCCATCAAGGCAGGCGCTGCAGGTAAAGAGCGCCTGATTTCCATGCGGTCAACAGAGCTCATTCCAAAACTATTTACGGAAACACTTCGAAAAAAGAATCTACATTGGCCCATAGCTCTTGAAGTTGCTTCAAGTGATATGGTTTCTCGCTACGTTTCTGAGGGCTTAGGCATCGGAATCAGCGTTCGCTCCCCTGGAGAGCCTGAAAATCCTCGCATTCGAGCACTTCCTTTGAAAGGCTACCCGATGCTTCCAATCCGATTACTTTGGAAAGAACGACTAACTCCCGTTCCGGAAATGCTTGTAGCTGAGCTCTTTAAACTCGCGGATATCGAAGAGAATAGACTCAAAAAACGGACTAAATAGCTTCCAAGCGACGCAATGCTGTTTCCGCGGAACGCCATCGACCTTTAGGAGACTTGACCAAAAAATGGTCGATCCAGGACGCAAGTGCTGGACTGAGATCCGAACGTTGCTCGTAGATAGAAGGTGGATGCTGGGTTACCTGTAGTTTTGCTGTCTCTTCAGGGCTCGGACCTTGAAATGCCGTATCCCCGGTCAAGCAATGGAAAAATGTTTGGCCTAAACTATAGAGGTCACTTAATTCACTAGGCGTGCCGCCGCTAATAAGCTCTGGTGCCACATATTCCGGGGTAGCAAAGAGTTCTTCAACGATGAAGTTTTCCTTACCAAATCGCACCTCATCGGGAAGAACATCGGCCAAACCGAAATCTAAGATTTTAACACTGACCCCGCCATCATCCGCATAATGAATCATCATATTCTGAGGTTTGATGTCACCATGCAAAAATCCGCTCTGATGGATTGCAAGCAAGCCAGAAAGCATTTGTTTGGCCAGCCGGCGAAACAATGCTTCAGATAAGGCGCGGCGGTATAAATAGTCCTCCATATTCAAACCCCAGATAAATTCCGTCACCATACAGAAAGCTCCATCGTGCCAAAATCGATCGGTAAATCGGAGAACATTGGGATGGTCAATATTGCGCAGGCTACTCTCTTCAAGCAGAACCGAATCCTTTTTTTTCAAATGCGTGTACATTTGAGGAAAAATCCGCTTAATGGCAACGAGTTCGCGCTTTCTCCGATCAAAAGAAGCAAAAATCTTGGCAGTTCCACCAAATCCAGCTTCATACATAGGAACATATCGATCGTTTAAAATCATTAAGTTAATGCTCCTGTATCATCCACGTATTTTTTTCACGAAAAGAACGTCAAGAATCGCCCACCTCTTAAAAAATAACATAACCGATTTCGGGTAAGCGTCCAAAGGTAATTATGTTGACTAAAAGAATAAAGCATCCTGAAATTAAATCGTCCAAGAGCGGGCTTTGGAATTATGAATGACCCCAACAAATCCCCCATTCTTGTTATTGATGACGACCCTTATGTCCTTTCGATGTATCGTGTTGTCCTAGAGTCGTGTTTTAAGGATAAAACGTTTGTCTTCGCAGACTCTGGAACCGAAGCACTTAATTTACTCAAACGCAAAACACCGCTTTTGATTATTACCGACCGCAAACTTCCAGATATTGATGGAACCGAGATCGTAACCCACAGTTTGAACAAAAACCCTCGCATTCCAATTATCATTGTCTCTGGGTTTACCATTATAGAGGATCTGCAGGCTTTACTCGATAAACACTCAAATATCATGTTCCTAGCTAAGCCCTTCGAGCGGGATACTTTGATTAATACAATCAATCAACTTCTCGAACGATCTCCCGATAGCTTTATTACGGGAATACATTTACTTTCATTAATTCAGATTGTTGGACTTGAGGAGCGAACGTGTGAATTCGACCTTCAGTTTAACAACAAACAAGGGACTATCTTTTTTGAAAATGGCGATATGAAGTTCATTCGAGCCGGAACACTCGAAGGTAAGGAAGCGCTTGAAGAAATGATTCACTGGGCCACCCCCCATATTAGTGTGTTCAATGACCACACAACCGCCGAAAAAAATGTGGATCAAACCGCACAAGAACTCATTATTGACGTTTGTCAGGACATGAAATTAGACCCACTCTCTCAATAGCCTACACATCAAGGCTTCAATCCCGCTTTCTTGAGCTTGGGAATCGCAACGCGACGCACATAGCGATCATTCGGATTGTTTTTCACGTAGTCTTGGTGGTAATCCTCAGCGGGATAGAATTTGTTGAGTTTCTTTAGCTGCGTCGCGATAGGCTTCTTTTTACCTTCACCTGCTTTTTCCTTGGATAGAGCTGCCGTTTTTTTCTGATGATCATTTGCATAGAGAATAATACTCCGATATTGGGGCCCAAAATCGGGCCAGACCCCACGAGGGTCCGTGGCATCGTGAATCTTCCAGAACATATCCAACAATTCATCCAATGAAGTCACTTTGGGATCGTAAGTAATTTCAACCACTTCTGCATGCGAACTTCGTCCGTAAGCGACCTGTTGATAGGTAGGATCTTTTTCCGTGCCTCCCGCATACCCTGAAACCACATCTAAAACTCCCGGCAGACGCTCATACACCGCCTCGACGCACCAAAAACATCCTGCTCCAAGAACGAGCGTTGGTTTCTCCTCCGCTTGAAGCGAGGCAAATCCCAAAATACTAAAAGCAGCAAAAATAAATAGGAATCTAATCTTCATAATTTCAATCTTTCATTAACGTAGCACCCAATAAATAAGAAGCCACAGGAGAGCACTTATTCCATCTTCATCTAAATACCAAAGCTCTTGCTCGCTTTCCTAGACGGCCTATAACATCAAAAAGTAAGATGAAGACTGCGTTAACGCCTCCAAAAGGGCCTGTTTTCTTTCTATCCGAAGAACTTGTTCAAGTCGGAATTATCGCATCCAAGAAATCACCCCGCAAAAGAATGATGGTTCCAATCCAACGGTCAGAGTCTGCTCCCGTCCAGAGACTGTTGAACATCATGCAGCCGGGATCTTATGTTCAACCTCATCGACACCCCCGCCCCCAAGCAACCGAGCTTGTTCTCGTCATCCAAGGCGCTATTCAGATTTGGATTTTTGATGATTCAGGGAATATTACAGAATCTCAGAGGCTCGAAAGTGGGCAGATCAACACCCTTGTAGATATCGAGCCCAACGTCTGGCACACCTTCGCTGCTCAAGAGTCTGATACTGTTGTGCTGGAAATCAAGGGCGGACCTTATGACCGGGAAAATGACAAAATCTTTGCCCCTTGGGCTCCCGTAGAGACAGACCCTGCGGCCCAGATTTATCTAGAATCGCTTCAGCGAAATACGAGTCGTAGCATCGAGTAATCATCTTCGAAGTTTTCAACCCCCGTTTGCTCACGAGTTGATTGCATAATCCGCTCGAGTTCTTCTTCGCCACAGTCTCCCTGCGGCTTAAGCAACGCCTGAAATTCTTCGAATGGCCACTCATTCCCCGATGTGTCTCTCAACTCGTAAACACCATCACTAAACAAATAAACCAACGCCCTAGGGTCCAACGTAACCCGCTCCTCTGCATATTCTGCATCGGGCATAATTCCTATCGTTCCCCCTCGCGCTTCCAACGTTTGAAGCACACCGCTCTCCTCAACAAGAATCACCCCCGGATGCCCCGCGCTGCCATAGGTAAGCGAGCGATCTTCACGATCGTAGACACCATACCACATTGTAAAAAACCGATTCCCATGTTCCTCCATTGGATAAGCCCGGTTAGTAGCCGCCAGAACTTGCGCCGGACTTTTAAAATCAACATCGGGAAGTGTTGCCGCCCGCAAACAGTTCATTGCTGAAATCGAAAGAAGCGCCGCACCCATTCCATGACCACACACGTCTAATAATCCAAAGCGAAAGTACCGGTCGTCCATCCAATCATAGAAAAATGCATCTCCCCCCAAGGAATTCGAAGGCATGAATTTCCAGTCGGCCAGCACCGGCTTGTCGACAGGCGTTGGCAGAAGCGACCGAATGTAACTTGCGGCTTCCGAAAGCTCCTTCTTCAACGCCTGCTCCAGACGTATCCGGTCCGTAATATTGCGAGCTACCAAAATCACAGAACGCCCATGTTCGGGAAGATCGACAACTTGTGAACTTGATTCCAGATGGATCCATGAGCCATCCTTAGCCTGCATCCGGTATTGCAGCTTTTGTCCCACTCCGGTCTGCACGGCTACTTCGAAGGCGTCGCGAACCAGTGGCAAATCGTCGGGATGTAGTTTGATTTGAGAATCTGAATTTGCCAATTCCTCTCGACTGTATCCAAACGTGGAACAATACGCCTCATTATGCCAAACCCGACGTCGATTCGAATCAATAACGGCGATCAGATCCGCAACATTTGTGTCGATAAGCTGCAATAGCTGCTCACTCGACAACCCAAAACCTTGAGGTTCTGCAGCCGTTGCTTCTCCTTCTTTTGATAACGACACCGATTTCATAAGCAGACCATCTTATCATCTCCGGGACGCTTGTCACACGATAAGCCCAGCCGTTTTTCATTTATTTGTCCTAAACTTAGAGTCCACTTAGGATTTCTTAAGGATTTAGTTTCTTCTTAAGCCTTGCGGGACCGTTAGTCAGAATCTATGAATAGAACATGAAATTTGGCGTGGATGAGCTAAGTAGCACTGTAACCAAAGTGACCCTAAGCGGGCGACTTGACATGGATCACAGTGAAGAAATTGATGAGCGATTCGCTGAAATCACAGAAAACTCCGCCAAGCACCTGATTGTCGATATGAGTGAGGTCAAGTTTATCGCATCCATTGGAATTCGTACTCTGGTGACCAGCGCAAAAACACTCAAAAAACAGGGTAAAAAAATGCTCCTTCTTCGCCCTCAAGGCAGCGTTGAAAAAGTTTTGGATATCGCGGGAATTACGGCAGTGATTCCTGTTTTTGGAGAAGAAGCATCAGCCCTAAGTGAACTAGAATAAGCAGGAAAAATATCATGAGTGGCGAAGCTTCAGTGCCTCAAGACTCCCAACAGTGGACCCTTGATCTCAAAAACGACACGCGAGAGATGTCGAGGATGCTCCCATGGCTTACCCAAATCTCCGAAACGGAGTCTCTCTCCGAGGAACTCGTTCACAATATCAATTTGGTTCTTGAGGAGCTTATTCTCAATACCATTCGCTATGGTTACCCAAAGATCGACGATCTTGCCGCTCCGTCGAACCATTGGATTCGAATTCAACTCCAACTCAAAAATGGATTTTGGGATCTCGAAATCACTGACGATGCTAAAGAATTCAATCCTCTCGGACAAGCAGCTCCCACAAAAACCACTCGTATCGAAGACTTAAAGACCGGTGGCTTTGGTATTCATCTCGTCCGTAAGCTTTCTCACTCCGTCAAATATCTGCGAGAAAACGATACGAATTATATAATGATCCGTTTTAGTCAAAAGTAGTCGAGAACAACAACCCACCTAGGCAGGCAAGCCATTGTGAACCCACTTTGCCGCCAGCATCCCAAGAAACACAGCCAGCAGACAAAGAAGAACGGATGCACCTACATTAATTAAAGCATATCCATACTCGCCCTCCCGGATTTGCTGGAGGAGTTGGAAGCTAAACGTTGAGAATGTTGTGAAGCCTCCGCAAAACCCCACCAAGATCATCTGTCGCCACGCAGGTTCCATATCCCAGCGCCCCTCCGGCGCTGATAAATAAAATACGAGTCCAATAATGAACGACCCCAAGACGTTCACTTTCAAAGTCCCCCAAGGAAATCCCGTTCCCCAAGCCAACGCACTCCAGTGAGAAACGGCATAACGGCTCATTCCTCCCAAGGCACTTCCCAATCCAATCAGCAAAACGATTTTCATTTCGAACTTCTTTCAGCAAGAAGAAATACACGTCTAAATAGCCAAAAGCTAGCGATTCCCCAAACCCCCATCAAAAACATAGCACTCCCCCAAAGATGTAACATACAGACCATTGGTATGAGAAATGTTGTGATCTGCCATATCAGTGCGACGCCCAAACGGTGCAGATCCTGTTGATGCTCCGAGCGATAAGCCTTTTTCCATTCTCGAGGCCACCATCCGAATGGACGAACTTGCTGATAAAATGCGTTCAACCTGTCCCGGGAAACGTTTGGCCCCAACCAAGTTCCTAAGAAACAACCAACGGTAGAAACTCCTAAAATGGCACTAAGCGTAACAAGCTCATGCCCACCGCTCCACTCCGGATAACAAAACAACCAAAGCGATGTTGCAAACCCCATTCCAACTCCGGAGGCAAAACCGACACCATTGAAACTTCCCCAAAACCACCGTAACGCAAAGGGCATTAAAAACGCAGGAAACAAATTAATCACAATCGCCACCCAAACCCCCACCACCGATTTGACCTGCAAAGCAAGTCCAAGCCCCACAAATACGATAACCGCTGAACTCAGATAGCTCGCCCAAATCAACTCCCTGGAGGTCGCTGACCTTCGCATCACCCCATAGACATCTCTAACTAAGTAAGAAGCGCCCGCGTTAATTGTGCTATCGAACGTTGACATGGCAGCAGCCAACATTGCTGCTACAACTAACCCCCGTACTCCCGGCGGAAAATAATCCGACAGAATCACCTCCGGCAAGATCGTTTCCGGGTTTCCTTGTCCCACACCTAAAGCAATCGCTAAAATCACAAATCCCAAAACCATGGGCCAACGAAAGGCAAAAAGAACCGTCCACAACATCCCAATCTTGGCGCAATCCCTTTCATCCCGAGCCGCATAAAACCGTTGGGACATATAAGCAGATCCTCCACTGCCCCCAAGGCCTTCCAAAATTCCCTTCCCCATCCATGCCAGAAGGAAGAACCCAAACCATCGATAATCCAAAACCGAATCCCCCTGGCTGACGGTTAAACCGGCGTCGTACCATCGGGGAATCGCTTGATTCCATTGAGCTCCAGGCCATTGAGCAACCAATTCGGGCCCCATTTCCAAAGCCCC
>JBCCKK010000169.1:0-7418 GCA_039027395.1 Verrucomicrobiota bacterium
AATATCTCGAGCTGAACCCACGATAAAGGGGTCTGTCTCTTCTACCAACTCGACGTCCTTCCCGTGATAGGGAAGACTTTTGAGTAAAGACTTGATTGCATTGAGACGAGCTCGCTTTTTATCGTCGGAACGAATTACCGTCCAAGGAGCATCTGCGGTATCGGTATAAAACAGCATAGCTTCTTTAGCTTTCGTATATTGATCCCACCTCCCAAGCGATTCCACATCCATTGGGCTGAGCTTCCACTGTTTCAATGGATCTTTAGCTCGACTCATAAAGCGCCGAAGCTGCTCTTCCCGGCTTACCGAAAACCAAAACTTAAACAGCCGAATTCCACTCCGAACCAGCATTCGCTCGAACTCTGGGGCTTGTCGCATAAATTCGAGGTATTCGTTCGAGTCACAAAAACCCATCACCCGTTCAACACCGGCTCGGTTATACCAAGATCGGTCGAAGAAAACGATATCGCCCTTGGTCGGCATCTGCTCGACATAGCGTT
Organism: Verrucomicrobiota bacterium; assembly: GCA_039027395.1. Lineage (GTDB taxonomy): Bacteria > Verrucomicrobiota > Verrucomicrobiia > Methylacidiphilales > JBCBYL01 > JBCCKK01. Next base: position 501 of record JBCCKK010000169.1, read on the forward strand.
GAAAATACCACTGGCCTTGTTCTTTACCTGTGGGTTTCGCCAATGCCACCACCCGTGCCCCTCTGGGATTCAAATTCTCAGTAAAACGTTTAATCGTACCTCCCTTCCCTGCCGCATCACGCCCTTCAAACACCATAACCACACGCTCACCGGTTTGATTCACCCAGGCTTGCATCTTGACGAGCTCGATATGCAGCCTCGCAATTTCTTCTTCGTATAGCGAACGCTTGAGCCGCTCTTTGTACGGATAAATAGGACTAATGATTTGCTTTTTACTTTTCGCTCCTCTAACGCGCTTTACTAACTCAGGAGGAATACTTTTACGGACTTGTTCATCAATCGCCTTAACCATTGGAAACGCAGTTTCCAATGGTTTAGCAGGTGCTCTTTGCGTATTTTTTTTCGCAGCCGCTTTCTTTTTAGGAGCTTTTACCTGCCGACTGCCATTTGTGCTCTGCTTTTTCATTGCGAGTCATCCTCTTTTCTTCCCAAGTCAACGATGATTCGGGCTCCGCTTCGATAGCGGCTGTAAGCATAGAGCCACGACATCAAAACAAAGACCTTATTTCTAAATCCAATAAGAAACATTAAGTGAATCACCAGCCACATCAACCAAGCAATCAAACCGTCAATCTTTATGTTTCCGGCAGCAACAACAGCTGCTTTTCTTCCAATCGTTGCCATGATTCCTTTATCAAAGTAAGCAAAGCCCTTTTTTCTTCGGACACCAGAACCTCCAAATTCGTCGAGGATCACCTCCGCGACATATTTCCCCATCTGCATTGCTGCAGGTGCTACTCCAGGAACCATTTGCCCGTTAATATCTTTGAGTGAAACGATGTCGCCAATAGCAAATACCTCCGGGTGCCCAGGCAAACTGCAATCGCTCTCTACTTCAAGTTGCCCTCGTTTATTTTGTGGAACCTTCATCGTCTTTGTAATCGGATTCGCAACAACACCAGCGGTCCATAAAATTGTTTCTCCTCGAAACTCTTTGTCAGCAGTTTTGACTGTATTCTTTTCGATCGACTTCACTCGAGAATTCAAATGAACCTCTACTCCAAGTTTCTCCAGCGCGTGCTGTGCCTTCGTAGGAAGGGGGTCTGGAAAATAATTGAGAACCTTATCTCGAGAATGGAGTAAGATAACGCGCGCCTCCTTGGGATCGAGTCGGCGGAAGTCTCGCAAGAAAACGCGATGCACCAACTCTGCAAAGGAGCCTGCCAGTTCGACTCCAGTAGGCCCACCACCAATTACGATGACCGTCATCAATTCTCGCTGCCGCTCTGGATCTTCTTCATTCTCCGCCTCTTCGAAAGCAGTGAGCATCTGTCGCCGAATAACCATTGCATCGCGCAGACACTTTAGACCTTGCGAATGCTTTTCCCATTCTGAATTTCCAAAATAACAAGTAACCGCACCCAAACCAATCACTAGGTAATCGTAGTTCAGCGAACCTTTTTCTAAGTGAACTACCTTTTGATCCAAGTCAATCGAAGTCACTTTCGCCATCAAGCTCGTTACGTCAGGTCGATTCGAAAAAATACTCCGCAACGGCTCCGAAATACTCGGCATGCTCAATCCAGCCGTAGCCACTTGATATAAGAGCGGCTGGAACAAATGGTGGTTGTTTTGATCGACTAAGGTGATTTGGACATCGCTATGTCGAAATTTCTCAATGAACTTGAGTCCTCCAAATCCTCCCCCAAGGACAACAACATGTTTCCGTGAGCTTGAGTCTGCCATTGGGAAACGATGTTTCCTTAATCTTTTAAGTCAAACGTCAAACGAATGGATTTATAGGTAGATATCTTTCTACCGGCGGCGACGTTTGACATTGAGCTGGGCTAGGGACTTCTGAATACTGGCCATAATAAGCGCAGCTTCTTCACTACCTTCCTCTTTTTCTTCCAGTGCTTCCTGAGCTCGTTTCAAAGCTTCTTCCACATGACTCTCGTCGATCTCACTTTCTTGGAGAGCCATGTCCGTCAAAACGGTGACCTTCGAACCGGTTACTTCTACAAAACCTTCGCCTACAGCTAAGTGTTGCGTTTCACCTCCTTGAATCACCTGAAGATCACCAGGTTGGATCATAGTCATTAATGGCTCGTGGCCCGTTAGAGCTCCCATCTCCCCTTCTACCCCAGGAAGAACGACTGAATCGACCGATTCAGAATACGCCTTTTTTTCTGGGGTAATGATGTCGAGTTGTAATGCCATGTCTCTATCCAGTCAAAATTATGAATGCAGTAGCTTACTTCTCAGAAGAAGCCATCACCGTTTGGATGGAACCCTTCATGTAGAAGTCATTCTCAGCGCGATCATCGTGCTTACCATCCAAAATTTCTCCAAATCCTTTAACCGTGTCTTCAATCGATACATATTCACCTGCAACACCGGTGAATACCTCAGCCACGTGGAACGGCTGTGACAAGAAACGCTGAATCTTACGAGCTCTGTGTACCGTGAGTTTATCTTCGTCTGACAATTCGTCCATCCCCAGAATCGCGATAATGTCCTGCAAGTCCTTGTATTTCTGAAGAACAGCCTGAACTCCACGAGCGACTCGGTAGTGTTCTTCACCAACAACTTCAGGTGCTAGTGCGTTAGAAACTGAAGCCAAAGGATCCACAGCCGGGTAAATCCCCAACTCAGCAATCGAACGTTCCAAAACAATGGTTGAATCCAAGTGAGCAAAGGTGTTTGCAGGAGCAGGGTCCGTCAAATCATCCGCAGGAACGTAAACCGCTTGCACAGATGTAATCGACCCTTTGTTGGTTGAAGTAATCCGCTCTTGAAGTTCACCCATTTCCGTAGCCAGTGTTGGCTGATAACCCACAGCAGAGGGTGAACGTCCAAGAAGCGCTGACACCTCGGAACCCGCTTGGGAGAAACGAAAGACATTATCAACGAAGAGCAATACATCTTGATTTTTCTCATCACGGAAATATTCAGCCATGGCCAGTCCGGAAAGGGCCACACGCATACGAGCTCCAGGAGGCTCGTTCATTTGCCCGTAACAGAGAGCAACTTTTGATTTCGAAAGATCGTCTTGGTTAATCACACCTGCATCTGACATTTCATGATAAAGGTCATTACCTTCACGTGACCGCTCACCAACCCCAGCGAAGACAGAATATCCTCCGTGAGCCTTAGCGATGTTGTTGATCAGTTCAAGAATAACCACGGTTTTACCTACACCTGCACCTCCAAAGGCACCAGCTTTACCCCCCTTACTGAACGGGCAAATCAAATCAATAACTTTGATCCCCGTTTCGAGAATGGATTGTTTGGTATCCTGTTCGGTTAGAGCAGGAGCCGGACGGTGAATTGAATAACGTTTTTCGTATTTAATTTCACCACGCTCATCTACAGGATCACCAGTCACATTGAAGATTCGTCCAAGAACACCTTCGCCTACAGGAACCGTGATATTATCGCCCGTATCGACCACTGGCATTCCACGTCTAATTCCGTCGGTAGAGCTCATAGCAACGGCACGAACGCGTCCATCACCTAAATGCTGCTGAACTTCGAGTGTTACGGTTTCCTTTGCTTCATTCCGCTCGACTTCAATTGTTAATGCTTGCAGCAGTTCTGGAATACTGCTGTCACTGAATTCTACGTCCACAACCGGTCCGATGACCTGGGCGACTTTTCCTGTATTGCTCATAATTATTTCCGTTAGCGTTTATTGCATTGCAAGTTGAGCAGCCGAGATTTCCAGGATTTCGTTGGTAATCGCCGTCTGCCGGGCTTTGTTGTATTCTAAAGTTAAATCTGCGACGAGGTTCTTCGCATTTTCTGTAGCATTCTTCATCGCCACCATACGCGCACTGTGCTCGGAAGCTTGGGCCTCCAACATCATGTGATAAACCTCGAAATGAACGTAGGCTGGGAATAACTCATTAAGCACTGCCTCAGCCGAAGGTTCGTAAATGTAGTCAAGCTCACCTGTGAGGTCCTTCACTTTCTCTTTTTCCTCTTCTTCAGAGCTCATAGCGGTCTCAAAACCGGTGAGTTCTTGAATAGGCAAAACTTGGGTAAGCTGTGGCTTCTGGACCAAGGTGTTAATGAATTCTGTGTATAAAACGGAGACCGCATCTACTTCACCTGCTGCGAATTGTTCGATCAGAAATTTGGAAACGGCTTTAGTCTGCTGAAACGAAGGTTTTTCCATCAAAGGAAAATCAGCAATGAGATCACCTCCGGTCTTCGCCACAAATCGTTTAGCACGTCGACCGATGGTCACAAATTTGGTTTCCTTAGGGAGTTTGCTTACTTCCCTAAATAAGTTGGTATTTAAGCCACCGCACAATCCTTTATCTGTGCTGATGACTAGCACACATGGATTCTCAGCATCGCCTGTATGCCCTGAATCCCAAAGAGGATGCTTGATGTCCTCAGCTCGATGCGCCAAGGACTTGAGCACTCGATTCATCCCTTCCGCATAGGGACGACCACGAAGAGCAGCATCTTGTGCATGACGCATTTTTGAAGCCGCCACCATCTGCATCGCCTTTGTAATTTGCGAAGTGTTTTTGACCGACTTAATCCGCCGGCGAATGTCACGTGTGCTAGGCATAGCTTAAATATTCGTTTATCTCTAAATCCCTAAAATGACTCGTCTATTTGGTTGATTTGAATTCCTCTACAGCAGATTTGAGCTGTTCGACAATTCCATCATCCAAAGCTTTTTTGTCAGCGATATCTTTCATGAGAGCTTCTTTGCGGCTAGTCATGAATTCAATCAACCTATTTTGGAAGTCTTTAACTTCCTCAACCGGGACATCATCGAAGTATCCATTTTGGACAGACCACATGATCGCCACCTGCTCTTCCAGAGCGATCGGGTTGTACTGAGGCTGTTTGAAGACTTCCACAATGCGAGCTCCACGATCGATTCGTGCTTTGGTTGCTGCATCCAAATCAGAAGCAAACTGAGCGAACGCTTGTAACTCGCGGAACTGTGCGAGCTCGAGTTTCACTTTACCAGCCACTTTCTTAACTGCTTTGGTTTGTGCGGATGAACCCACACGAGAAACCGAGATACCTACATTGATCGCAGGGCGAATCCCTTGGTAGAACAGATCACCTTCTAGGAAAATCTGCCCATCTGTAATCGAAATCACGTTTGTTGGAATGTATGCGGAGACGTCACCCGCCTGGGTTTCAATGATCGGCAGAGCGGTCAAAGAACCACCTCCTGCTTCAGGACTTAAACGTGCAGAACGCTCGAGCAAACGGGAATGCAAGTAGAACACATCCCCAGGATACGCTTCACGACCCGAAGGACGCTTAAGAACCAGTGAAATCTGACGATAAGCAGCAGCTTGCTTCGAAAGATCATCATAAACAATCAAAGCATCCATTCCATTCTGCATGAAGTATTCACCCATGGCGGTTCCGGCGAATGGGGCCAGATATTGACTGGTTGCGGAATCCGATGCAGTAGCTGCAACCACGATCGTGTATTCCAAAGCTCCACTTTCTTCGAGGGTCGAAACAATCCGAGCTAGGTTGGCTCGTTTCTGACCGATAACGACGTAAATAGAATAGAGCGGGCGAAACTCTGGATCATTGTTTCCTTCGTTTGCCTTGTTCAACTTAGCTTGGTTGATGATGGTATCGATTGCGACCGTGGTTTTCCCTGTGGAACGGTCACCAATGATCAACTCACGTTGTCCACGGCCAATAGGAATCATCGCATCCACAGCCATGATTCCAGTCTGAACGGGCTGATTAACGGACTTCCGGGCAATAATCCCAGGAGCAAGTTTTTCCAGAGGATAGCTGCCATCACTCTTGATTGGACCTTTGTCGTCAATCGGATTACCCAAAGCATCAACAACTCGGCCGAGTAAACCCTTACCAACAGGGACCTGAAGAAGTTTCCCCGTGGCTTTAACTTCGTCGCCTTCTTTGATCTTTTCGTAGTCACCGAGAACCACGGCACCCACCTCAGTTTCTTCGAGGTTCAATGCAAGTCCCATGGCTCCACCCGGGAATTCGATCATTTCGTTGTAAGCGATTTCGGTGAGTCCTTCGATCTTTGCAACACCGTCACTGATCTCGCGAACGGTTCCGACGTTGGTTTTGGACACGTCGGTTTTTAGTCCTTTGATTGAAGCCTCAATTTCTTCCAATACGTTGCTCATAGCCTGATTTCCTTTTTCGATCTAAGTGTGTTTATGAAAATTGTTTCTTTAATTGGTTAAGTCTTCCCTGAATGCTGCCATCCCAAACCGTGCTTCCTCGGCGAACAAGCACGCCCCCAATCAAATCGGGATTGGTCTCATACTCGACCTCGGTGGATTCTCCAAAAACAGCCTTCAATTTCTTCTCGAGTTCACCAGCAGAGGCTTTATCCAACTCAACAGGAGTTTCGATCACTGCAGTTGCCTCAGCGAGAGCAAGAGAAACGAGCTTGTGGAGGCGTGTCAGTGTTCCAACCGCATTGCGAGGTTTCTCTTTCTCCATCCAGGCCAACACCTGGCGAAGTTTTGCTTCATCAACCCCACCGTCTGGCTTTTGGCACAAGGCAAAAAGCTTTTTAGCGGCGTTTCGAGATTCTCGAGTGATCTTCATTAATTATTCGTCTTTCGACTTACGAAATGGTTTGAGCCGCTTCTTCTTGAAGGCGCTTCTGATCTTTCTCGGTTAAAACACTACCGACGACTTTTTCTGTTGTTTCTACAACCAAGCGACCCATTTCTGAGCGGAGCTCATTCATCATTTGTTCACGATCCCGTGCAGCAGCGTCCTCTGCTTTTTTGATAATCGTTTCCGCCTGACTAACAGCTTCTTGAACTTTCTTGGCCCCGGCTGTTTCGGCACTTGCCTTCGCCTCTTCGATCATCCGGGATGCATCCTCATTTGCTTTCTTGAGAATTTCAGTGCGAGATTTCTCTGCTTCGG
>JBCCKK010000170.1:0-7416 GCA_039027395.1 Verrucomicrobiota bacterium
ACATACATCTCAAAATCTATGCCGGCCATCTTGAAGAAGATCGGCATTGCTGCAGTAGGAATAATTCTCGAGAAAAAATACATTACAGGTGAAAGCGATGCATCCAACTTCAAGAAACATCCCATAAACACTCCGACAATAATTCCACCTAACATACCAACACCCAAGCCTGCAAATAATCGGCTCAGTGTCGCTTTGGAGGCTTCCCACAGAATCCTTCCTTGTAAAAAACCTTCGGAGGTTTGTGATGAAGCTTCTGACTCTATACCCATTCCTTCCATAGCAGCAGCCAGAAGATCCGCTTCGTTACTCTTATGAGATTCACTCTTCTGAATGAGATGCACTCCCCCGTCCCACAACTGATTCCATGTAGGAATCGTGCGATCCGCTGGATTGTTCTTATGCTGGAAATGAGCCAAGCAAGTATATCCAACGATCAACACCGCTATCGATAGCGACATAAATATCACAGATGTTGATCGCGATATACTCTTACCAATCACAAGTCTTATTTCGAATTCGGATTCTGAGAGAACTCGTCAGAAGAGAACTACTTCTGAGCCGATACTTTTTTGATGTATTGAGTATCAAAGCAAAGATTGGCATCTTTGTGCTCAGTGGATAACCCATAAGCTACCGAGGGAAGTTTTGCTTCTTCCGTAAGCCCTTTACTCAGTGTCCAGGGAACAACATGCTCTTTCATTGTTTGAGCAAAATCACTTCCTTCAAATAAGCTAATCCCTTTTTCCGGTGTCGAATAAAACTGAGTTTCTTTTACAATCACTCTCATGTCTTTAAGGCCAAGGCCTGCAAACCGCTTACCCATAGAAACCAACGTCTTGTCAGCAGTTTCATCAGATTCCATCAGTTTACAAATGGTATAGTAAGTATCTACCAGCGCACAGGCAAAGGCCTCTCCTCCTTCCTTCTCCAAAGAATCCCGAGAAGCGGTTACCATATCAACAATATGTCCTTCGATAAGTTTGGAATCAAATAGACGCTTGAGATCACTCTTTGCTTTTAAGGTCTCCATAACAACAGGATTCCAAGTAACACCCGCTTCGATTTTACCACTTTGTAAAACGACACCAACCTGAACCGGGTCCAAGTTTTCGAAGACATATTCTTTAGGATCCTCCCCAAGACTTTCCAAACACTTATCAAATGTGTACTCCGAAACGCTAGCGGCTAGTCCTCGAACTTTTTTGCCCTTCAAGTCCTTAACGGATGTAATCGACGGCTGAACCAAACAGGCATCTGCTCCAGCACTGGTTGAAGTAGGCAAGATACCAATAGACTTTCTAGAAACGCTTGGGGCGAGACTGTCAATGTTCGTCAAACACGCAGCATCAACAGAACCATTTACATACAATGTAATACACGTGTCATAGTCGGTATCTTTAATAACCAAGTCTACATTCCATTTCTTTTCAATGGGCCCCATTTTACCCTGATCACCATCGACCAAGCCAATATCCCAAGCTGTCAAAAACGTGCCACTCCAGGATGGATACTCACTGACTGCTATCGAAAAAGACGGTGCGGCCTGCGCCTGTATTGAGCCAAGTGTCAGCAAGGCAAATAAACATTTAGTTAGGTATTTTTTTCTCATCATATTCTCCCTTTAATTTAGTTAAGGTTTTGTTCTTATTGAAGAGGATTACTCAGGCAGTTTCTCTTTATTTTCGGGCTGAGCAGTTGACTCCTGAGACGCTTCTACGACAGATTTCGTATCTTCTCCGAAAATTTCACTCATAAATTCAGACTCCGCCTCCATTCCGCCTGCCATTTCCAAAAACTCAGCTTCTTGGCGAGCCGTGTCGGTCCCTGCGAGACGCGAAGTCACTTCAGCCTCTGCCTTAGCTTGTGCCACCGAATCTCGCAGACGTCTTAGATCATCTGCAGTTCCATCATTAGCAATTCCCGCTAGGGCCTCACTCGCTGCCCTCGTTTCCTTAGCCATCGCCACATCTGCCACGCTGCGCTCTCGTTCATCAATCAGATCCTGAAGTTCTCGATGCAAGGACTGCAGTTGAACCTCGTATCCCTTCGATTCTTTCTCGCTGTGAACCACGTCCTCTTCAAGACTTTCTTTGCGCTGCATCAACGATTCCAGGGCATTTTTAAAATCCTGATAAGCAGTCATACATTTCACAAACTCCGGATCTTGTTTGGATTCTTCACGACTCTTACCTTTTGCTAATTTTGCGGCCATTGCTTTTGCCCCGCTCATCAAGCGCTCTTTCTTCTCGATTTCTTCATTCGTCATCCGCAGTTCATTACGTTTGCGTTCGACGTTCCGAATCAATCCAGCAATCGCATTTCGAACTTGGAGAATAGACTCCCTCTTTTTCTCAATCACTTCATCATACCGAGCCCGAACAACATGCGGATCTTCATTAAGTCCTTTAGCACTGGCATCTATTTTACCGGTTAGCAAATAACCTACCGACCTGATTAGTCTAGCAATGGCTTTAAACATAGTATTCCTTTCTTTTACTCTGCGTGACGCAGATACGTTTCTTCATCTTCCTTAGTTGTTGTTTTTCTCATTAAATTCATCCGGGATTCAACTTCTTCTGCAATTCGCAAGCGCGCATCCAGCTCTTCACGCATTTCTGCTAGCGCTTGTTGATTTCCAGAATTAATCGAAGTCTTTTTCATTTGCCCAACCAGCTGTCCCAAGCTTTCTAGACTTTGCTCCACCTCTTCTATGAGCGCCTCTCGTTGCTCGAGAAGCGTTTGCTTGATGGAGACATTTTGAATCTGTTCAGCAGTCTTCCAAAGATCAAGCCCCTCTTCTAGATAGTCGACGCTCCTTTGAAAAAGTTTGTCGACGTTAGAAACAACATCAAACGCGTTGTAGGCAAGAGAATCAGATTCCTCACGAATCAACGCTTTCGCTAACGTCCGAAGATCTTGCAAAAGACTCTCTGTGCGCGGATCACCATCTCGACCTAGCTCCCGATAGAGATTATCTAATTTAGAATCACGCTCCCCTTCAATCGATTTGCGCCACTCGTTAATGAGACGTGCATATTCGGCACTCCACCCAAACACTAGCCGGTTGATATAGATACCCATTGAAATAAGACACAAGCTTGCTCCGGCAGCCATAGCCAGGATCCCCCAATCTCCAACAGCCCATCCGCCTAAAATAGAAGCTAATCCAAGGAAAGCAGGCGTCAACGTGATCCAATCCAAAGGATTTGATAGGATCGTTCGCCTAATTTCTTTTTCCTTTTGGTTCATAATCTAAGCTTCAAATTTATTGAGGTCGCCCAACGACAAAACTGACCGTTTGAGAGTCTGCAGAGTTCGAATCTCCCATCTCGGCGCTACTGCGAATCCTTTCCTCTTCTATGCCGTTTTCAACGAGAACTCTTACCGCTTCACGAGCTCGTTCCTTCGCCAACGATAAAGCAAGTGGATTGTCTTCATTCCCCGATCGAACTCTTCCAATAACTTGCACATAATATTCGGGCCAAGAATGGAGCGTCTCTGCCAGATCTCTTAGATGATGGCGACTTTGAACATTCAACCGTGACGTGCCTCTTCCAAATCGTATAGGATCCACTTGAAACTCCCCCACTTGCTGTAGCCCCTCCCATTGTTCTTCTGATAATTGCCTCAAGTTTCCTCGATCTCGAAGCGTCTCCTGCCCGAGCCCTCCTGAGGTGCCCTGGACGATATTTAGACTTGCTTCACCTGGGTGAAATCCGTCTGATTTCATTTCTCGCAAAATCTTGTCGAAATAGAGATCAGTCAGGTCTTCCTGAGCAAATTGCGATTCCTCAAACATGCCTGTTTTAACCAGCACATCTGAAACCTTTAATAGAATATCTTCGATGTTATCAAACGAGTGAAATGAAGGCTGAAGACCAAAATGAGCAAAGTTTTCTAACGTATTCTTCCACTGAATTCCTTTAACAATCTTCAACGCTTGATCTTTGCTTATCGTATTCTGAGAAGCCTCGGAATCCTCAATAATAAGATCCGACATCTTATCTTGATAAGCAAAGGCTGTCCGAGCATACGCCTCAATAAACGCCTTTACTGCATCATAATTCTCAATCAAAAAACTCCGCTCTACGACCAAAACATCGACAATATAGCCTTTCACCATGGAGCTATCCAAAAGAACATGAGCCTCTGGATTTTCTAAAGCCTTTGAGACTTCAGGTTCCCACATTGCATACGCTATGGGTGTCGATGGTTGCTCGGTGCGAAAGCGGTCATAGACTTCGGCTGACCCATCGGCTTTAACTATCCAATTGTTTGATGGAAATTCAGGAAGATTAAAATTCGCCAACATGATTCGAGCTAAAAATTCAGATGGCGAATCAGGAGTCAGAACAATTTGAGCACTCGAGTCATTCAAACTTTGAATATTCTCGACACGGCTTTTGTAGCCAATAATTGCGTCAGCCCCAACAGTTTCATCAAGAACATAGACAATAGTCGCAGGGAAACTGCCTTTGGCTACGCCGCACTGAAGGAACGAATTAATAGGGAAAACCGCCATCTGCAACTTTCCCCTCTGAAGCGCCTTTAACCGTCTTGGATAGTCAGCACCATCATCGTTAAGAACCAGCTTGATTCCTTGTTCTTTCAGCTGCTTTCGAAAACCGGAAGATCTCAGGATGCAATAACCTGAAAAATTATCTAAGCCGAAACGAATCACATGCTGATATTGCCCACCGGATCCAGTCTGGCCTGCAAGAAAGTCTTCCCGAATATTTCTCACTTGAGGAATGACCAAATATTTTACGAGAACCGCTATACATCCTAAGATGGTAATCCACAAGAAAGCCGCAATGATGATGCTTTTGACTGTTCTTCTTCCCTTCATGATCTCATTTTAGATTGTTTTATTTTTCCCTTAGAATCTCGATCCATGTTGCTCCTACAGCAATCGCAATACGGTTACCAAAACCACTTTTTTTTCGGAGCCGACTCGCCTGTTTTTGCCTTCTTTTTCTTTCCGATCGGTTCATTTCCTGAAACGGATAAAGCTAGCAGCATTGCTTGCGCGACTTCTTGAGAAAGCCCTTCAAGAACGTCAAATTCATTATCCCCAGCGACTCTTCCGGCTACACCTTTACCCACTTCTGCCAAAACTTCTTTGATGGCCTGTTTGAGAGCTTCTTTATCATTCGCTCGGCGATACGAATGCACCTTTGTCGACAACGTGTGATCCCTGCGCATATCCACACCGATGACGTCCGTAATAATCCCCCTCGAAATGATCTCCGGGGTAACCGACTCCATCAATTTTGGATCCCCCGCTTCTCCATCTGTAATCACCAATAATCGGTAGGACCCATAACCATATTGTTTCTCTCTTGTCTCGAGAAGCTTATTAGCTCCGGCCTTCATAAATGCTCCGAGTGGTGTCCCACCCCCCGCAACGAGTTTATCAACCGCACTGAAGAAGTGTTCATCATTTCGAGGCCCCAGCTCATACATCCATTTTCTCTCCACCCCAAATACGAGAAGACCTATCTCTGTTTCTGGAGGCAACCCAGACACAACTTCTTTTAATGCCGATTTTGCAACGCTTATCTTAGACTCCGATGCTCCCTTCATTGGATTATTCATTGAGCCTGAGGCATCTAAGAGAATAACAACGTTATCTTTATAGACATCGCTTGCTACCAACTCCGATATTCCAAAACTCGATAGAATCAGGACTAGTATAATTCGAAACATAGGTTTCCTTTCTAATTAGAAGTTAAAATCGGAATCATTCATGACTTCAGCACGAACTCGAATGAGGCGAAACTCAACCCGCATATTTGTCTCAGCTTCCGACATATTCGACGGCTTAGGAATCAGGGGTTCCGATATTCCAACCCCGACCGGCTGAATCTGATTGGTATCAATAACGATCCTCTTTTGCTTGGCAAAGTTTACGACCGTGTTTTTTACTGCTTCTGCCCGCTTGCGAGAAAGATTCAGTGCCGCCTGCATGGTTTCTCGAGGTGCAATCCCCGCAGCTCCATCAAATTCTCCCCTTTCAATAGCAGCCACAAGACCTTTGGTATTTTTAAAATCCAGCTTCTTTCCTCGAAAATAATAACTGTAGTTCCCCTGGCTACCTGTTCGTTTTAGCAACCCCTTCTCCGTGCCAGCACGGACCATCTCGAGAAGAATTTTAGTAGGATCTGAATGCCCCCTTACTGCGATGACCGCATTACCATATCTCGCAGTTAGCTCGATTACTTTTTGAAATTCGGCACCGTATTGATCTGAACTAAACTCCTGCTGGTTTGGCTTAAAGTTAATCGCAAATTCATAGATTGTGTTATCATCCAAACCTCCCCCTTTATTAAGGGCTTCAATTTCACTGACAACGGCTTCCGCCCGAAAACGCGAGCTCTCTTTGCTTTCGGTTTTGCTTAAATAATCAACGAAAGCCGAACTCCCCCAATCCAGCGGGGAAGGAGTGAATCCGGCTCTACCTTTCGCATAGCCACGTTTTTGTGCGAGATCGAGAGCAGCTTTTTGAAAGGCCTCAAAACCCGTTAAATTATTCTGGGCTTTGAAAAACTTAACGTTTCCTGGATGTCCCACGAAAGAACAATCCAAAATCAGACCGTAAGCATCCTCTTCGATGGTCGGTAGAACATCTTTGCCGTAGATGTTTTGAGCCATTTTGAGAAGAGCCTGAAATGGCTTACTCCCTTTAGACTCATAACTCTTTTTCATATCGATGACTTCTTCACAAGCTTTGAGGTAGCCCGCAGCAAATTTCAGACACCAATCCTTGTTCGCTTCATAGAAATCCTTACGAACCACATAAACATCCGCAATAGACCGTGACCGATCGGCGGTTGAAGCCAACACCCTTGCTCCCTTGACCGTTCCTTCCACACCGCTACCCACACTCTGCAACCCACTGGTTAGACCTAGCATGTCGGGTGAAATAACAAAACAGACATCAATTTTCGGATTAGATCTGAATATTTCTGCCGGACTATTTTTTGTTCCTGTGAGATCTTTAGCCCAAACTACTTTAATATCTTTCCATCCCAGACCCGCATCTTTTAGTAAGTCATCTAACAGTCCCTCATGTGGGCCTCCCTTTTGCAGACAAACCGTTGCTCCTTTGAGATCCTTCAGAGTCCGAATTTTCTGGCGAGATACCGCATGATCTCCAGCAGACCATGTCATTTGGAATAAAACAACTCCCTTGGCCTCTGGGTATTTTCCTATGACTTCGGATGCCATCCCGATCATGCGAAATGTTCCTCGAAGGAAGGGTGACTTGCCTGACAAATAGTCCTTAACCTGAGCCGGGAAGTCATCTCCCGCCGTCAGTTTGATATTTAGCCCTTGCTTGTTAAAGATCGACCCTTTCTTCGTAGCCAAACCTCCATTCGCATGAAACGTGGCAACATCTCCGCCCCAAAC
>JBCCKK010000171.1:0-7398 GCA_039027395.1 Verrucomicrobiota bacterium
GCCTTGGTGGCGACGTTTTGAAGAACCGTCTACTTGGTGGAAACGGTCAAAGATCTTGGAAAGTTCTCCCTCAGGAATTCCGATTCCTGTGTCGGTGATGTTGATGAGGACCTCCTCATTCTCTCGAGTCCACTGCACCTTAATCGATCCTCCCTCGGGTGTGAACTTTACTGCATTGGTGAGGAGATTTAGGAAGACTTTTTCGAGACGGTTTGGATCACCGTTAACAAGAATCGGCCCCTTTTCCCCTTCAACGATAAGCTTAATCTTTTTCTTTTGAGTGAGATGGCGAATCGAATCACAGATTCCTGGAAGAAATGTGGCTAGATCAACAAACGTATCATCTTCCTGAAGAGAACTTTCTTCAAGACGCATGGTTTCTAACAAATCGTTAATTAGTTTGAGTAGGCGAAGGGCATTGTTGGAAACAAGCAGGAGTGTGTCCTGAACGTGTGTGGGTAGGTTCTGATTATTTCGTAATAGGTCATCTACGGGACTTAGAATGAGTGTAAGCGGGGTGCGGAATTCATGACTTATGTTTGCGAAGAATCGAGATTTGAGTTGGTCCATCTCCTCGAGCTTTTTATTTCGAACATCAAGCTCGTGCCTCAAAAGAAAGTCCTGAAAACGAGCCGTCGATGTGTAGTAGCTGGAGACAGCACAAGCGATTGTCGTCAGGAGGATGAAGAAACTAGCATTGTATGGGATGGGAGTTGGGCTATCCAACAAGCACGCTGCTAGATACATAAGTAACGTTCCTGCTCCGAGAATCGATGTTTCTTGGTAAGTCCATGGAAGAAGAACCGTGAATCCTAGAATCACAAGATTGAGCCCACCATAGTAAGGTGACGCATGACCTTCCGTAGCAGAAATCATCCAACAAATACATCCGGCGGTAATGAGTCCTAACGCTAAAGGTAGAGCAACAATGTACTTACGCCCGGTCTTCGTAAAATGGAGAGCAAACAGGAGAGCGATAATGCAGGCTGCCGTGAGCCGAAGTATTAGAAATGAGACAAAGTGTTCAGGATAAACAAAATAATCTAGGACAGAGCCGGCTGGAACGAAGAAAAACGTAACAACATGGGTAATCTTTGAAGCAAGTACTCGCCGCTTGTGATCGACCTCGCGATATTCCTGACGCATTTCTGGTGAGGTTGAGTCCATGAAATTACCGTTTTCTTATATCGAGAAACAAATTAGCCCCTGTTGTATCGGCCTCTACCTCGAATTTAGTATCGGCTGGAGCGAGCCGTTCCATGTCTTTTTCGTTCCGGCATACAAGATACCAATCGAGCAGGTGCTCCATTAAACTCTTAACAGAGTGGCCGGAATGGACATTCGTTACGGTGACCAATCCTCCGGAAGTCGTCCAATTGTAGAAGAGCTTTACGAGTGTCTTACAGATCGTATCCGAGAAGTAGTCGAACAGACCTGCGCAGTAAACATAGTCAAACGAACCAGGCTGAAACGATTCCGATTGATCGTGGGCTTCTTTTAAGAGATCGTGAATGGACTTATGATGAATCGTAATAGAGGGCTTGCGACTGGCGTCTGTGCAAGCTTTGTCGATTTTACCTCGGGTGTATGAAATGGTTTCGTCGTTGAAGTCCATGAGATCCAATTCAACAAAGTCGGCTAATTCTTCATTCCGGATGAAACGCTGAATTTCGACAGCCGGGCCACAGCCTACATTGAGAACCTTGAGCACTCGTTCTTCTTCAGTTGCTCGAATGGTTTCTTTTCGAATCCGATCAATAAGCATATCAATACGATTTCGGTGTGCCTCTGGTGCTTGAGTCACAATAAATGCGGTATTAACAATCTGGGCATAGGCGTTGGCACCATGGTCCTGTGACTCATAAAGCATCATATTCACCATCTCATAATCGCCCGCGTATCCTAGCGGTTTGGTGTAGGTGCGATGGACGAAAGGTGAACAAAGGATGAACGGGTGGAGAATGCGCTGAGCAAAAGACTTGTGAACCGATACCTTCTCTTGATCAATATCCCCAGCAGCATCTTCGAACTGTTCGAACATTTCCGAAACGGCGGGTTTGATAGGTTCTTGAACTTCATCCCGGAACTCGGTGAGTAGTCTTGGATTCTGTTCCTTATCTTCTCCCAAGACAGCCGTTTCGGATTGATTTAACCAGCGGCTGAACTCGCCTAAGAAGCTTCCGATTCGGTTGACGATCAACTGATAGTTCGGCTCGATATCGTAGCTTGCTTCCCATTCTGTAACAAAGTGGGACGTCTCTTCACGTAAGCCCTCTCCGGGATGAAGGCCAGCTAGATCAGCCCAACCATCTACAAGCGTCACTGAGACGATCGCCATCAGACCCGTATTAACGAAGTTACTAACGACGGCTCGACCGTTGTAGATAACGCGCTCGCCTCGCATGACCTTTACATTGTTAAGGACCTCACTCAATTGAACGAGTGAATATGGATTGTATATTTCGAAGACGATCAAGCGTCTTGTAATATGTATGAGAGTACCTCTTCCTGTTTCTCCTTGGCTGTTCGCAAAAACAACAATGCTTTCTATTCTTGGTTTTTCTTGCTCCATCTCTGGCGTCTTATGCTATCTCTAAGGTTTGCGTTAAAATCAAGTTCATGAAGCCGCCTGAGCAGCTGGGGTTAAACCCCAGCGATCGAGTATCCATTGGGTGAGTTGAAGAATGGACGGGTCTTGTGCCAGTTCTTGATTTGATAAAACGATTCCAAAATGCTTTTTAAGAACGACAACGAGTTCGATGGTCATAAGTGAATCGATGCCGAGGTTACTGATGTTTGCATCTTGGGAGATTTTTTCGGGAGAAACTTTGAGGATAGATCCCAACTGCTCGCTAATTGAATTACCGAGAAGCCGAGCTCTCTCTTTTTCTTCGATACCAGTCATTCGCTCTTTCCATTCCGTCGCAGGATCTTCCTCACCAGCGTCTTCTCCATCGGATAGTGTCGATATGAGATTCGAGAACCTGCTAGTGCTTGCTACCCCAGCGTTGGAATCCTTCCACTCAGACCATTCCACATCAAATACGCCGACTTGAACAGGGTTATGAGCAAGTATTTTTTCGAGTGCATCGAGTGCCGTTTCATTCGTCAAACCTCCAATTCCGCTTTTTTCCAAAAGGTCTTGAACGCTTTTGTTTCGAGCGACGACACCTGATTCGGAAAATGCGCCCCAGTTAACTGTGGTGCTTGGGAGGTTGCGGGCCCTTCGGTAATGGCTTAAGGCATCAAGAAATGCGTTGGCAACGATATAGTTGGCTTGGCCCTTGTTCCCAATCAAGGACGAAACGGAAGAGAAGCAGACGAAATATTTAAGGGCGATATCCTTTGTCGACGCATGGAGATTCCAGGCTCCAGTCAATTTGGGAGCAAGGACTTTTTCGAACCTTTCTCTGTTGAGGTCGGGCAGAAATGCATCATCGAGAACCATCGCTCCATGGAATATACCGGTGAGTGGTGGTAGATCGGATTGAATCCGCGATATAAGGGTTTCTACTTCGCTTTTGTTCGTAATATCAAGAGCAAGTGCCTCTACTCGCGTTCCTTTGTTTTGAATACTTTCTATTATCGAACGAGCTTCGTCTGTTGCTGCACCTGATCGGCTCACAAGTACAATCTGTTCAACTTCGTGGCGTGAGAGCCAATCAGCGACTTCTAGCCCAAAGCCCCTGGTGCCACCGGTAACCAGGTAAGTTCCTTTTTTAGGTAACAGCTTCGAACTATCGTCGTTCGAAATTCCTTGAACATTCTCGTCGTTAACTTTGACGGCTATTTTTCCAATATGGTCACCAGAACCAAGAAGTCGGAAAGCGTCTACGACTTGGTTAGCGGAGAAAACTTTTGTCGGAGGTGGTTCGAAACGTCCCTCTGTAAATGCTGTCTCGACTTGCTTTAGGGTTCGACGAGCATCCCCTTCTCTTTCGAGATGGAGGCGGTCCAGATCGAGAGAGGCGAATGTAATATTTCGATTGAACGTGGACATAGGAAGATCGCTGTTTTCAGCGATGTCACGTTTTCCAACTTCAATAAATCGTCCATACGGTGCAAGTAAGGTAAAGCTTTCCGTCAGGGCGTTTCCTGTAAGGCTATTAAGAATGACATCAACGCCCTGCCCCGATGTAGCAGCGGTTGTTTCTTGAACGAAGTCAAGGCTTCGGGAATCCATGACATGTTTGATTCCGAGGTTTCTAAGATAGTCTCGCTTTTCTTCTGTGCCTGCAGTTGCGTAGATTTCGGCTTCGACGTCTTTCGCAACTTGGATGGCAGCTAAACCAAGCGCTCCTGCAGCACTATGGATGAGAACACGGTCCTTTGAAGTGAGCCTGCCTAACTCGATGAGAGCGTGGTATGCGGTGAGAAAACTAACGTAAATAAGAGACTCTTCGGGTTGGAGTGCCTCGGGTTTTCGCATCAGAAATGTTTCAGGCACTGTGGCAAATGAACGGAAACTTCCAGGAAATGGTGTGATAACCCAATCTCCATGTTTGAATTGCTCGACGCCGGGCCCGACATTGACGATCTCTCCCACGAGCTCCATTCCGATGGAGTCTCCAAGGAACGTGCCCGCGGTTACAATTGCAGGTAAGCGACCGTAGGCTTTCATAAGATCTTTATAGTTAAGAGCGCTAGAATGAACTTTAATCTCGACTTCTTTTTCGCCTGGATGAGTTCTTACGGTTTCTTCAAATGTGAGGCTACTGAGGAGGCCTGGTGTCTGAGCTATAAGATGGAACGGTGTTCCTGATTCCATAGTTACCGTGTCATCAACGGGAGATTCATTGAAGTCGGGCGCAGACTCGAGGTGTTGAGTCCACCGTTCATTTTCTCGGAATGAGACTTCGGTGAGACCTTCTGGATCGCTCCATTCATTGATGGCTTGGCTAATACTTTCTTCACTGAGGTTCTCAATATCGATGACTCGGCCGGTTATCGTAGGAAACTCATTGACGGCTAAATGAATCAAAGCAGAGAGAGAAGCTGCATCTAAGTCGTCAAGGTCATTGCCGACAACAGAATGGGCTTTGTGGGTCAAGACGGTAAGAGAAAGAGGGCTGTCGGGAAATTGGCTCACCCACGCCTGGATGAGGTGGGTAAGGGGCATGATTTGATCGAGGGAGCCTTGCAGGTTGACTCTTGGGCTCGACTCAGAAAGAGGCCACGCGAAAAGAATATTTTCAACCGGTTGCGTAATTTGCTGAAAAAGATTCGTGTAAGCTTCAAGGCTTTGAAGCTCCATGGAGTAGGTATCCGCAGTGTGTCCACCGTCTTGCTTATTCGAGTAAACAAAACGAAGTGTTTTCTCAGATCCAAGGGTCTTTTTCATGTGCTGCCCAGCAGCACCCTCTGGTAGGAACGCGAGAGTATTCGGAATAATGGTTTCGCGTTCTTTGGGTGTTTTCGACTCGAGACGCGACCAATGAGTTTGGTAGAAAATAGAAGATGTCTTCGCTTTTTTCGTTGGTAGTGCTTGGAATGAACCTGCGATTAGTTCAACAATGGGTTGACCGGTTTCATCATAAAGTGAAATGTCGGCATTCCAACTGGTCGATGTAAGTTGATCTACGGTTCCATGTGCCCAGAGTTCTCCGGAAGGTCGCCCGCGAAAGATCAGGCGGTCCACTCCAACGGGAACAATCGTTTCGTCTTTACCCATGAGCTCAAGCGCTGCTTGGAACAAGTTGTCTAAAGTAGTCGGATGCAAGAGATACGAGTCACCATTATCTCCTGGCACAGAAACGATCTCACTTAGTTCAATTAGAAACTCTTTATCGTTCCGATGGAACGAACGAATACGTTGGAATTGAGGTCCGTAGTCAAGACCTCGGGCTCGGTATTTTTCGTATAAATGGCCTGGGTCAACAAACGATTCACACGTTTCCACAAGATCTGATTTTTGAGCAATGGGTGCATAGCGTTTGAGTGCTCCAGTTAAGACGGTTCCTTCGGCATGGAGTAGCCAGTTGTCCTCTAACTTAGTCTTGCTGTGGAATTGGTACCGGTTGTCGGTTGAATCATAGGCGATCCGACAGAATTGAACGGTTTCAGGATCTCGGACGAGCATTTGATGGAATTTAAGATTCCTGAGGCAACATGCTTCTTCATCATGAATCTGTTGATGCAAGGTCAGCCCGGCTTCAACAAAACCCGCACCAGGGAATACAATGCGATCGTTCACAGCGTGGTCGGGAAGGTAGGGAAGGAATGCCTCATTGAGTTCGAATTCCCAAGTCGGCTTTGGAGCTTCGATTTTGTTATAGAGGTAAGAATGTCCGGGTAACCCAAGACGATCTTGATAAGCCTCCTCAGATTCGTTCCAGTATCGTTCGCGCTGCCACGGATAGGTGGGTAATGAGATAAAGCGACCCGGAGGATTAACGGTTTGCCAATCTGGGTCGATACCGAAGGTATAAAGTGTGGCAAGCGAATCCAACATTTGGCGCTGTTCAGGTTGTTTTCGATTTAGTGACGAAACAACTTGGCCTTCAACCTCTGCCTGTAAGAAGCATTCTTTGATAGATCGCCCCAGAACTGGGTGAGGTCCAACTTCGATGAAGTGGGTGTATCCATCCTCGACCATTTTAATGATCGCATCGGCGAAGCGGACAGGTTCTCGAACATTGTTCCACCAGTAGTTGGCATCCCATTCCGTGCCTGGTGTCTGATTGGCATGCACAGTCGAGTAGAGAGGAATGGTGGAATCGTTAGGTGCTAAGCTTGCTAGTGAGTCGATAACTCCAGACTTGATAGGTTCCATTTGGGGACTGTGATACGCAACTTCTACTTGGAGAAATCGATTGAAGACACTTTCTTTCTCAAAAGCTTCGGCAAGCTTTTGTAGTTCGGCTCGGTCTCCGGAAAGAGTTGTAGCGGATGGACTGTTGAGTGCAGCAATGGAAACGGTGGGTATATCCTTAATCCGATTTGCTACGCTCTCGCCTGGAAGGCCAACAGCAAGCATTCCCGCATTGGGGCTGGCACAGGACTGTTGGAGGCGGCTGCGGTGATAACTGACGCGAATGGCATCTTCCAGTGAAAGTGTCTCACTACAGAATGCTGCAGAGACCTCTCCTACGCTATGGCCAACAATGGCGTCGGGAACTATTCCCCAGAAGCGGAGAAGATCTGTTAAAGCAGCCTGGATGATAAAGTTAGCGGGTTGAGCAATTTGGGTTTCTCCGATTCTAGATGTTGCCTCATCCTCACCCATTGCCTCATCAATAGAGAACCCCCCGATTTCTTGAAACGCGATCTGATATCGTTTCCAAGCTTGAGCAAAAACAGATTCTTTCTGAATGAGCTCCCTGCCCATAGCCCACCACTGAGGCCCCATGCCTGTGTAAACAAACGCCAGCTTCGGTCTCGTGGTTTTACTGAGTTGCC
>JBCCKK010000172.1:0-7374 GCA_039027395.1 Verrucomicrobiota bacterium
CGAAGATTTTTAAGTCACAGTTTATTCTATGAATTTAATCCTCTAGTTGAGTGTGCTTTTTATTGTGAATTTCTTTATGAGGCTGATACTTTGGATAAACTTGAAGTTGGTAGCATTTCTGTCACAGGGTTTATGGATGCATGTCTCATTGACAAGTACGCCTAGCTCAATTAAACAGATAGACAATCATTTTGCTTAAAGTCTTAGATATACATTCTAAGTGAAAATAGGCAAATAGGCTTACATCTACTATGAACCTAATGAGATTATTGCCTCGCATCACAATTCTATATGCCATTCTCCTATTTACTAACATAATACATGCGCAAATGAGCTACTCAGGTAAAGTAGTTGTTGAGTGGCTTGAAGAAAGTGGGCCTGATAGAAAAATGAAATTGCTCAAAACTATTTCATTTACAGATGCTACTGGAAAGGTGTGGACAGCTCCCAAAGGTTGGGTGGTTGATGGAGCATCAATTCCTGCATTATTTTGGAATACTGTAGGCCCACCTTTTGTTGGGGATTATAGGCGGGCATCAGTAGTCCATGACTATTATTGTGATACTAAGAGCGAGTCATGGAAGAATGTACACAGAATGTTTTATGATGCATGCTTAGCTGCTGGTGAATCAAAAACTAGGGCGCGGCTGATGTATGCAGCAGTGTTTGCTGGTGGGCCGCGATGGGAAATGCTGCCTCCGGAACCAGAAAGTGGCTATAGCAGGTTCTGGCCATTTGGCAGGACAACTAATATTGTTCAGCCAGTTATATCTTATTCTCCTACACCCGATGCTGAGCGCTTTAAGGAGAGTGTATCTTGGATTCAAGATGAGTCACTGTCTCTTGAGGAACTAGAGGCACGTCTGCAATCTGAAAATATATTTTCTGTCGAGACTCCAGAGGTAACAGCAGAGGGTAATCCGGTTCGATAAATCTAACCGCTAAACTAATATGAGCGGTTAGATTTAGTATTAGGCCAGATTGCAGTAGGACGAAAAAAAATAAAATTTTCTGCTGAATCTCGTTATACGCATCTTTATGTCTGTGGCTCTACCGGAACCGGAAAATCTAAATTTCTCGAAAACATAATTCGTCAGGACATAACGAATTGGCGCAGGAGCAAATGCGGAATGCTTATGATTGATCCGCATGGTTCCTTTTATGATTCTGTGGTTTGCTGGATGGCGTTTCATAATCTCAAACGTCCTCTTATCCTTATTGATTTGAGTAATCCTGATTGGGTAACGGGATACAATGTTCTGAGAAGGCGAACTTCCCAAAATGATGATGAAGAAGTTATTGTTCAAAATTTCATTCAAGCGATGGCTCATGTATGGGGAGAGCTTGGGACAGATAAAACGCCACTTTTTGCAAAGTGGGCAGACAATATGTTGCGAACTCTATACAGAGCTAATCAGACTCTTGTAGAGGCTGAGTATCTCATAGATAACGACTCGCAAGACATTCACCATAAGCTGACAAAAAACCTTAACATTAGAGCTTTGGTTAATGATTGGAACTACAGTCAAAAGCTCAATGCCAAGGAATACAACAACGAGATTTCTAGCACAGCCAACAGATTAAGGCGTTTTCTAGTAAGTCAGCCGTCCTTGCAGATGTGTAGAAAAATATGTGCAAGAGCATTCGGTAATGGAGCAATGTCTTGAGAAACTCAGCCCTCTTGCCCTGTCTCCTGATGAAGCAGAGGCGTTTAGAATAGCTATCCAGAAAGAAGTTTCTAAGGAGGATAATCAGGTCGATAAAGCCGTTTCCGAAATCACAGAGAGGCTTGATACGATCCAAGCAAAGCTCAGAAAACCTACCAAAGGCTATCTGGATGAGCTTATTGACGAAGATAGCTATCAGGAAGCCAGAGAGGGATTGGTGGTTGAAAGAACTCAACTTAAAGTAGAAAAAGTGAGGCTTCGTAAAAGCCGCTCTTTTTACTGGAACGAACCAGCTTTAGAACTCGTAAACCGTTTAGAATCAATAGGAAAAATGGATAGAGAGTCTTCTAAAGAGGAATTGGCCTCATTGGTTCAAAATATTGGAACGAACCATAAAATTTCGACAAAAACCGTCAGCTTCGCCTATGGCGAACCTTACGCCCAAACCCTTTTAATACTAGGCAAAATCCGTTCCTTGGGTTCCCAAGGTTCTCCCACAGGGAGAAGCGGACTCATAGAGAGTCCACACTGGTGCGGTCGAGAGGAGTCGAACCTCCACGGGGTTGCCCCCACTGGCACCTGAAGCCAGCGCGTCTGCCATTTCGCCACGACCGCTCACAGCACGAAATTTAATGTCCCGCAACAATCTTGTCAAAAATTTCATTGCTAGCCTTCACAAACTGGCGAAAACTACGTTAGAGGCATGACACTATTTTTATTTTTAATAGGCTTGGCGAACGTGATGTTTGTCATGGGATTACTGTTTTCGGTGCAAATCAAGGACATGACTGCGCTAGTACCTGCGTTCATTGGAGCTACTTTAATTTTTGCAGGAGCTTATATTGAATTCCAAGAGCTTCCTTACCAGAACTATGCGCACGCCTCACCTGGAATCGTTGGACTCATGTATTTCATTTGGTCGCTATATTTCGCCAAAAAGATGCGTCGCCGTCCGGATAAAACTGGGAGATTTTGGTTTCTGCTATTCACTTCCGGAATCGGATTTCTCGGGTGTGCAGCAGTTTTCTTTTTAGAGTGGCCTTTAGATGGAAGCTCGTTAGGTCTTTAGATATTAGAAAAACCAACCAAACAAACGAATACCTGCGTAAGGCTTGCGATCGTATTCATTCGTTCCTAGATCTTCAGTCACTAAACGCTCTCCGATCCCCATTTCAGGATCAGCCGTGGGGCTAATAACCTCCAAACCGCGTTCAGACATCATAACTACCACCGTAGAATGCTTGGTTGGAACATCATCAATTCGTCCGGACTTTGAAGGCTCCTGAATGACACCTGATCTTTTAGGTGTAGTCGATTGAAACTCCTGAGCCGAAATAATGCCCGGGCTCACCAAAAGGGTAAAAACGAGGATCAAAGCGGTGGTTTTCATAGTTTTAAGTTTCTCCCGAATCCCTAAAATGTCAACCCTGTGAAAGATCCGATCAAAATTGCCAAGTCATCCGTTTTCGGCACAATTCGGTGTTTATGCGCATCCTCGGAATCGATCCATCTATTCGCAGCACTGGCTATGGAATCATCGATTGTCAAAATCCGCAAAAACCAAAAGCTTTAGTATTCGGTACAATCCCGAATCCGGTCAAAACTCCACAGTCCCTAGCTTTGGCAAAAATAATGGAGAGCTTGGACGCGATCATTCAAACTCATGCTCCCGACCAAGCGGCTATTGAAAAAATTATCTATGTGCAAAGTATTCGAACCGCTATTACCATGGGGTCCGCTCGCGGCGCGGCACTTGCTGTTGTTGGAAAACACCAGATTCCCGTTAGCGAATATCCTGCAAAGACTATTAAAAGTGCCGCCACGGGAAAAGGAAGCGCACAAAAGGAACAAGTAGCTTTTATGATGCGCGTTCTCTTTGCCCTAGATTCCAATCCGCAATCAGACGAAGCTGACGCTTTGGCTATTGCACTGACTCACGCCCGAAGAATGCCTCCTCAAACATCTAAATAACTGAAGTTCATTGAATTTAAATTTTTCATTTCGGCTTCTCCCCTTTAGGCTCTCTCGATGATTTCCTTTCTAAAAGGTGTTCTCGTCGAAAGCTGGCCGGATCGCGTTGTGATGGATGTCCGGGATGTCGGATACGAAATTCGCATTCCTGCCAGCACCTTCGAAAAGCTTCCCCTACCTGGAGAATCCGTTGTTCTGCAAACCGTCCTAGCCGTTCGCGAAACGGAACATGTCCTTTATGGATTCTGGACCCGACAAGAACGAGACCTTTATAACCTTTTAGTAAATCACGTCACTGGTATTGGCCCTAAAATGGCGATTTCGATTTTGAGTGGTTGCACCCCGAACCGTTTTCAAGCAGCTGTTGCTGCCCGAGACACAGCCTCACTATCTAAAATTAAAGGCGTTGGAAAAAAAACCGCAGAACGAATCGTAGTAGAACTTCAAGATAAGATGGGACTCTCTGCCACCCCATTTCCGACAGCGCACTTAGACGAATCACAGGAAGGTGGACAACTCTTAAATGATGCAATTCTGGCTCTGGTATCTCTGGGTTACAAACAACCCGACGCAGTAAAAGCTATTGAGAAAGTTGAAACCCGGGAGTCCATTGAATCCATTGTTCGAGATGCCTTGAAACACCTATGAACTTAGACAACGATTCCGATTTCACAGTAAACACTCCGGTCCCGGACGCAATTGAGCGCTCGCTCCGCCCTCAAAGTCTTAATGATTTTGTCGGACAGACTAAGGCAAAGGAACGACTCGACGTCATGATTCAATCCGCGCGCAAGCGCGATGACAGTTTAGATCACGTGCTCCTGAGTGGCCCACCCGGTCTCGGGAAGACCACCCTAGCCCATATCCTAGCTAACTCCATGGACGTGAACATCAAGCTAACTTCCGGTCCCGCCTTGGAAAAAGCAGGTGATCTTGCCGGGCTCCTGACATCTTTAGAAAAAGGGGATCTACTGTTCATCGACGAAATCCACCGTCTAAACAAGACGATCGAGGAGTACCTATATCCTGCCATGGAAGACTTCCGACTTGATATCATCATCGATCAAGGCCCCAATGCCAGAAGCGTCACCTTAAACTTACCCTCCTTCACCCTCGTTGGCGCAACAACCCGGCCTGGAATCCTGAGCGCCCCTCTCCGGTCACGCTTCGGCATCAACAATCGCCTAGAATATTACGAAGGAACCGATCTGGAAACGATTGTTATGCGTTCGGCTCGATTACTTTCTCTGGATATGAATCCAGAGGCAGCACATGAAATTGCTCTTCGCTCTCGGGGGACACCGCGAATCGCAAACAACTTACTTCGTTGGGTGCGTGATTACGCCACCGTAAAAACAGACGGCAAAGTGACTCGTGCGACCGCTGATAACGCTCTAATGATGTTAGATATCGACCAGTATGGATTAAATGAGATGGATAAAAGACTTCTTTCGATCTTGGTTGAAAAGTTTAATGGCGGACCCGTTGGCCTCAATTCTCTTGCCGTTGCCGCGGGGGAAGACGCGGTCACAATTGAAGAAGTCCACGAGCCTTTCTTGATTATGGAAGGGTACCTTCAGCGGACTCAGCAGGGAAGAGTCGCCCTACCACTTACCTATAAGCGGTTTGGACTGGAGCCCCCAAACCAGCAAGATCACCTTTTATAGCTGCTAGAATCTTATTTCTCTAAAACTTCCATTTTCTCTTCCGTCACCGACCCATTTTGACTAGTGTCTTCGGCTAATGCCCAGAAGAGACGATATTCACCGCATCCTATTGATCGGTTCTGGACCGATCATCATTGGTCAAGCCTGCGAATTTGACTATTCCGGGGTGCAAGCGTGTAAAGCACTCAAGCAGGAAGGCTATGAGGTCATCTTGATCAATAGCAATCCAGCTACGATCATGACCGACCCGGAGTTTGCGGATCGCACCTACATTGAACCGATTACCCCTGAAGTCGTAGAGAAGATTATCGAAAAAGAAAAACCTGACGCCCTACTTCCCACTCTCGGTGGACAAACAGCACTTAACTGTGCCATGGATCTTTTCAACAATGGCACCCTCGAAAAGCATGGTGTTGAAATGATAGGAGCCAAGGCGGACGCAATTGAAAAAGGCGAAGACCGCCAGATCTTTAAAGACCTAATGCTTAAAATCGGTCTCGATGTCGCGCATTCTGACACGGCCCACACCGTCTCCGAAGCCATGGAAGTCGCAGATAAAATTGGCTCTTTCCCCTTAATCGTCCGCCCCGCTTATACGCTAGGAGGCACTGGAGGTGGGATCGCATACAATCGCCAAGAATTTCAAGAACTCGCTCAAACCGGTATCGACCTGTCTCCAGTAAGCGAAATCCTCGTCGAAGAATGTTTGCTGGGCTGGAAAGAATACGAAATGGAAGTCATCCGCGATAAAGCGGATAACTGTATTATCATTTGCTCCATTGAAAACTTGGATCCCATGGGGGTCCATACCGGAGACCCTATCACGATCGCTCCTGCGCAAACATTGAGTGATAAAGAATTCCAACGGATGCGTGATGCTTCTTTTGCTGTAATTCGCGAGATCGGCGTTGAAACAGGGGGCTCCAATATTCAATTTTCGATTGATCCTGCAACCGGACGTATGGTCGTCATTGAGATGAACCCCCGGGTATCGCGTTCCTCTGCCCTGGCCTCGAAAGCAACCGGATTCCCCATTGCTAAAATCGCAGCGAAACTTGCGGTCGGGTACCTGCTCGATGAACTTCAAAATGATATCACGCGGGATACGCCGGCTTCTTTTGAGCCCACAATCGACTACGTCGTCACTAAAATCCCACGATTCACCTTTGAAAAGTTTGCTGGGGCGGATCCAACTTTGACAACACAAATGAAGAGTGTTGGGGAAGCCATGGCCATTGGCAGAACCTTTAAAGAGTCATTTCAAAAAGCGATTCGCTCCCTCGACCTGAAAGGTCGAGATGGCACACTTGCTTTGGGTCCCTGCCCTAAAGAAGACCAGCAATCGAGAAGCGAGATCCGAGCAAAGTTACTCACACCAAATCACCAACGCTTTTGGTGGATCACCCATGCGATGCAATGTGGGTATTCGGTTGAGGAAATCCATGAACTCACAAACATTGATCCTTGGTTCCTCGAAAATCTGAAGCAAATTTCCGATCTGGCGAACACGCTCAGCGAAAGCCATTGGTTGGAAAACGAAGATCAAGTAGAACTCTTACGTCAGGCGAAACTATATGGATTCTCAGACTTGCAGCTTGCATCGCTCCAGCCCTCTAGCAGCGGCACTTCATCTCGGGAGCTTCAAGATTCCGTTGAGTCGATTCGGACGTGGCGACTAAAAAATGACATTCGCCCAACTTTCCGATTGGTGGATACCTGTGCGGCAGAGTTCGAAGCCTTCACTCCTTACTTCTACTCCACATACGACTGTGGTGATGATGAGACCGAACCAACTGATAAGGAAAAAATCATTATCCTTGGCGGAGGCCCCAACCGAATCGGTCAAGGAATCGAATTCGATTACTGCTGTGTCCACGCAAGCCTGTCGTTGAGAGAAGCGGGTTACGAAACCATTATGGTGAATTCTAATCCGGAAACCGTCTCTACCGATTATGACATCTCCAGTAAACTCTTCTTTGAACCGCTGACTTCGGAGGATGTTCGCAACATCTGCGAAGCTGTCAGCGCCAACGGTAAACTAAAGGGAGTTATTGTTCAATTTGGGGGCC
>JBCCKK010000173.1:0-7349 GCA_039027395.1 Verrucomicrobiota bacterium
CGTTAGCTATCGGTCGTCGTGGCCAGAATGCCCGCCTCACTTCCAAACTGACAGGTTGGGAAATCGATATCGAGAAAGAAGAAATTCAAGTTGTAAGTTTTGAAGACAAATTCAAAGAAGCTGTAAATAAGCTCGCCGACTCGATTTCAGTAGATCAAGCACTGGCCGAACAACTTGCCAACGCAGGTTTTGTAACGAAAGACGGCATTGCTGAAGCTAGCTTAGAAGACTTAAAAGAAGCCTTACCTGAGGTGGATGAAAGCCAACTTGAAGCTATCGTTCAAAAAGTTCAGGGAGAAACCGCCAGTTCGTAAAGTTTGATCTATGTCTTCAGGAAAAGCCAAATCCCCAGCAAAATCAGCCCCTAAGAAAAAAGCCGCAGGAAAAGCAAAACCCGCAGCATCGGAGGCTGCTGCCAAGCCTAGCGCTCCCGCGAGCACTGAGCCGACTCCCGAATCTAACGATGCCTCTGAAGGCAAGACTATCACGATGAAACCACCCATTGTGGTGAAAGAACTCGCTCTACAGCTTGGACTCAAGCCGTTTCAGGTTGTTCACGAGCTGATGGAAATGAACGTCTTCGCGACACTAAACCAAACGATCGATGAAGACACCGCACGAAAAGTTTGTGAGGTCAAAGGGTTTGTTTTTGAGTTAGAACGCCGTGAAAAAGGTGGAGGATTCCATAAGCAAGAGGAGACAGTTGAAGAACCTCCGCCACCTCCTCCTCCAACGGAAAAAGAAAGCAAAAACCTTCAAGAACGCTCCCCTGTCATTACGTTTATGGGACACGTTGACCACGGTAAAACCTCATTGTTGGATGCGATTCGTAAAACAAAAGTTGCCTCTGGGGAAGCTGGAGGGATCACTCAACATATTGGTGCGTACCAAATCGAACGCGATGGTAAACAAATCACATTTTTAGATACTCCTGGTCACGCCGCCTTCACTGCAATGCGAGCACGTGGAGCCAACGTCACAGATATAGCAATTATTGTAGTAGCTGCCGACGATGGGCTCATGCCTCAAACGCTCGAAGCAATTCAGCATGCGAAAGCTGCTGGGGTAACCATTATGATCGCAGTGAATAAGATCGACCTAAAGACTGCGCAACCAGATAAGGTCAAAACTGAACTCCAGGAACATGACCTTGCCCCCGAAGAATGGGGTGGTGATACCGTTGTTTGTGACGTATCGGCAACTGTCGGCACCGGAATCGAAAACCTCATTGAGCTGATGCTACTTCAAGCAGAAATGCTAGAGCTCAAGGCCGATTCAACAACACCAGCTCGCGCCACTGTTATCGAAAGTAAAGTCGAAATCGGTAAAGGTCCAAATGCCACTGTTATTGTTCAACACGGAACACTAAAGCGGGGTGACTCGTTTATCTGTGGAAATTTCTGGGGCAAAGTCAAAGCCCTGATCAATGACGAAGGCAAAAATATTAAAGAAGCAGGCCCTGCTACACCTGTCCAGGTTCTTGGCTTCTCCGGAGCCCCGGCTCCTGGAGATGAACTCACCGTAATGAAAAACGAACGTCAAGTTCGACTTCTTTCCGAGGAACGACAGGAATCCTTGCGTCTAGAAAAGCTCGGGGCAGACCGTCCAGTTACGCTAGAGAGCCTTTTTGATACTATTGCTGATGAGCAGAGGAAAACTTTAAATTTGATTCTCAAAGCAGACGTTCAAGGATCCTTAGAAGCGATCATTGATTCTTTAAAGAAGATTCCAAGCGATAAGATCGAGGTAAATTTTGTGCTTACTGCTCTTGGAGCTATTTCTGAAAATGACGTGCTTCTAGCGAAAGCATCTAATGCCGTCATTATTGGATTCAATACCAAAACGGAGAACAATGCCGCAAATGCCGCCAAGAAGGAAAGCGTTCAAATTAAGCTCTACAGCATTATCTATGAGCTGATCGACCAGGTTGAGGAGTCGATGCAAGGCCTACTCGACCCAGAGGAACGCGAAAGCATTATTGGGAAAGCCGTTGTTAAGAAGGTCTTCAAGCTTTCCAAATTCCCAGTTGCTGGGTGTGTCGTTGAATCAGGCCGCATCAGCCGGACGGCTCGAGCTCGCGTCTTACGCCGCAATCAACCAATTTACGACGGAGGAGTCGCAACGCTTAAGCGATTCCAAGATGAGGTGAATGAAGTGCGTGCTGGTATGGAATGCGGTATCCGACTTGGAAAATTCAATGAATATGAAGAAGGAGATATCATTGAATGCTACGAGCTGGAAAAAGTAGCTCAGTCCCTCTAGCACTACTCGGAACAATTTAGAGCCGAGATGCCAGGCAGACGAAATTTACGAGTTTGTGAACTTTTGAAGGCGGAGATTAGCCGCCTGATGTCACGTGAACAGCGATTGGAAAAGATGCTTTTAACGATCGTTGATGTCACAACGTCACCGGATATGAAGCAAGCCACAGTTTATTTCAGTAGCCTCAACAAGAACCTAAATATTGCTTCAACAGAAAAACTTCTCGATGAGATGGCACACACATGGCACAAGACTTTAGGACAACGTGTGCGCATGAAATATATTCCCCGTCTACATTTTTGCTTCGATAACTCCATGGAGCGCGGCGACCGAATCCTTCAAATTCTCAACGAATTGGACGATAGCAACACCTCTGATAAGGAAGATAACGGCTGATCATGCCGGACCGCTACGATATCGTAGTAATAGGCGCAGGGCCTGCGGGCTCTTTGTATTCGTATCTTACAGCAAAAGCGGGATTGAACGTTCTTCTTATCGATCGAGCTGAGTTCCCAAGAAGGAAGGTGTGCGGTGACTGTCTGAATCCAAGATGCTGGGATATCTGGCAAGCGGCCGGCCTAAAGGAGTCATTTAGTAACCTCGAACATCACTCGGTGCGTGGCTTCAAAATCAGTCGAGAAAATGAAGACCCTCTAGAAGTTCGCCTGAAAAGAACGGAGAAAGACGAAAGAGCCATTGCTCGAACCATTCTTGATGAATGGCTGCGTAAGGAATCCATCGCTGCCGGTGCGGCGTGCCTGACTGGCATAACACTGAGAAGTTTCGAGAACCGATCCGAGATAATTACGAATCAAGGAACCTTCAAAGGAAGTCTTTTCATAGGTGCTGACGGCCGTAACTCATGGTTAGCTCGCGCCGCAGGTCTATCCCGAAAGCAAAAAGCGTGCTCAAGAATCGCTTGGCAGGCCAGCCTTCCTGCCGAGTTGTCCGACGACTGTGTTCATATGAAGTTTTTCTCGGAGGGCTATTTTGGTCTGGTGCGGTATTCCGAGTCGTATTCTAACCTTTGCATGCTGCTAGATATGAATAGCTACAATACACCGCAAATGATTGCTGACCGTTTTTTCGACCAGCTTCCACCGCTAACTTGGAAGAGCACATTCCCTGTAAGTAGAGCTTCCTATACAGCAGGAAACGGCAATGTTTTACTCGTTGGCGATGCCGCGCGTCTGATGGAACCTTTTACAGGTGAAGGTATCTACATGGCCCTATCGACCGCTTTTGAAGCGGCCCAGTTAACTATAAAGCATTTTAAGTCGGAACAACCGATCGAACTTTTGGGGCTACGCTGGAAAGCCGCTCACAGAGAACTCTATAAAAGACGCATAACGTTCCACAATGGACTCAGCCGTTGGCTCGCGCTTAAGCCTAGTCGAGGAATGCTTATCGTCGACATTATCAAACGTTACCCAGCTCTTCTACCGTATCTTACTCAAAGCCATTTACCACTCTCTAATCCACGTTAGCCTCTCAGCCGTTTCGTCCCGAGAATTTCCTCGCCTCTCCTTTGTGATCAGGCATCGTTTTTAAGTATGAAAATCGGAATAGCCGCGGATCACGGAGGTTTTGAGATTAAGCAGCGCCTCTTTAGAACCCTTGAGAACCTAGGTCACGAAGCTGTGGACTTTGGACCTCAGCAACTGGATCCTAAGGACGACTATCCCGACTATGGAAAACCAGCCGCACTTGCCGTTGGGAAAGGCACGGTCGATCGCTCGATTCTAATCTGCAACAATGGTATTGGTATGTGCATGCTTGCAAACAAGGTGCCTGGCGTTCGAGGAGCACTCGTATATAACAAACAAAGTGCTGCACACACACGTAAGCACCACGATTCCAACGTGCTGTGCCTTGGTGGCCAAGAATTTTCTGCCGAAGAATTGGAATCCTTTATCCAAATTTGGCTGACAACGGAATTCGAAGGAGGTCGACACGAAAGAAGAATGGGGAAAATTCTTGATTTGGAAAACGCTCCATCTACCTGACCTTCGACGTGTGTTACTTCCCGATTAGTCGATTAGGGTTTAGACTTTGAAGGGATTTGGGGATGAATAATCCGTTCTTACGGATAAGTTTTCCATCAAACCACACTTCCCCACCCCCATAGTCCTTCCGTTGAATACAAACCATATCCCAATGGACCTGAGAACGATTTCCGTTGTCAGTTTCCTCGTAAGCCTGCCCGGGTGTAAAGTGAAATGATCCTGCAATTTTTTCATCAAAAAGAATATCTCGCATCGGTTCTAGAATATGAGGGTTAAACCCTAAGCTAAATTCTCCGATATATCGAGCACCGGCATCCGAATCCAAAATCTGATTGAGGCGTTTCGTATTACTCGACGTGGCCTTAACAATTTTTCCTTTCTCGAAAACCAGTTTAACATTATCAAAAGAAACCCCCTGGTAGACCGTTGGGACGTTATACTGCAGCTCTCCCTCTACTGAATCTCGAACAGGGCAAGAAAAGACTTCACCATCTGGAATATTGCGCTTTCCGGTGCATATTGCTCCAGGAATTCCTTTAATCGAGAATTGTAGGTTTGTGCCCGGCCCTTTTAACTCAACTCGATCTGTCCGATCCATCAGCTTCTTCAGGGCATTGGCTCCAGGCTCCATTCGTTTATAGTTCAGCGTACAAACTCTGAAATAGAAGTCTTCGAAAGCCCCCGTACTCATTCCTGCTTGCTGGGCCATGGCGGATGTCGGCCAGCGGAGGACAACCCATTTCGTCTTGTTGATTCGATAATCGAGAACGGGCCTAAGCTTCTTTAACGCTTCTTTCATTTTTTTGGCGGGAACGTCACTACTTTCAAAAATATTGTTCGATCCTCGCAGCGCAATGTAGCCCTGCATTCCTTTCATTTGAGCTAACGAAATACGCTTTTGAAACTCCCAGCGTTCAGATTCGGCATTTGCAAGTAGTTCGCGAGTGACTTTGGCAGAATGCAAATGAACATAGGGAATTCCCTTTCTCTTTCGAATCCCTTGAATCAAAGCAATCACCATTTCTTCGGGAACATCAAATGCATCTACTAAAACCGATTCACCGGGCTTAACTTCAATCGAATAGCCGCTCAAAACTTTCGCCAAATCATCAAATCTAGGATCTTTCACACAAACAGCTTACGGAATTGCTGCGTAGACACAATGCTGAGTCAGTGCTTTATTATAGATACTAATGAGACCACTTGCGTTCGTTTTACTCGTTGTTACATCGTTGATTTACCCCTCTATCTCTTACGCAGAGACACCGGAAGCCCAAGAAGCTCTCTCGATTCAAGGAATCGCTACAATAGAACTCAAAATTGGGAACAAGCAGTATTTGAAAGGGCTCGAACTGGCTTTAATTCCCGAGGCTGTCGTCCCCAAGCTGAAAGAAATTCGCAATACGCGTTGGCTTGAAGAAGCATCACGATTCAATTTTGGTGCTGGCTACTACTATCTCGATCTCAATTCAATTGGGTATTTTGCGGTGAAAAACGCCATTACCCGTAGTAAGACCAACGCCAAAGGAGCTTATCAATTTACAAATATTCCAGAGGGAAACTATCGAATCTACGGACAATACAAAAGTCGCTATGCTTCTGGTTACTGGTTAATACCAGTTGAAATTACTAAAGAATCGAAAACGATCCGCATCGATATCAACAACGAAAATTTTGAAGAGATCTACAATCGAGATGTCCGATAAAAAAGCCGCGGTATAACCGCGGCTCTTAACAAACTTAAAGTTCTTGCTGAGACTTCTATTTATCTTCTTTTACAGCTTTTTTCTTAGCCGCTGGCTTTTTGGCTTTTTTCGTCTCTGCTTCTTTCTTGGGAGGCTCAGATACCGCAGTATTTGCAGCTTCAGTTGAATCGCTTGCGGCAGAGGCAGCTTCATCAACCCACTCGATGTAAGCCATAAATGAAGCATCCGACCGACGAGGCCCAATCTTCAAAATACGGGTATATCCACCCTGCCGTTCTTTAAAGCGAGGCGCAATTTCTGCGAATAACTTCTGAACTTCATCAACTTTTCCATCCAGGCGGGCAAGAGCAATTCTACGATCATGAAGAGTTCCACGTTTGCCTAACGTGACCATCTTTTCAGCAAATGGGCGAAGAGCTTTCGCTTTAGGAAGCGTTGTCTTGATTCTGTTGTGTTTGATCAAGCTACACGTCATATTCGCCAACATCGATTCGCGATGTTGGGTCTCTCTTCCAAGCTTGACGGTCTTTTTACGGTGTCTCATATACCAATTCTCTATTTAATCGCCAATTCCGGCCTTGTCTTCGGATGGTAGATCTACGAGACCTTCTTCAAACTTCATCCCTAGAGACAAACCGAGCTGTGAAAGTTTATCTTTGATCTCATTAAGTGATTTTTTACCAAAGTTTCTGTATTTAAGCATCTCAGCTTCTGATTTCATAGCCAACTGGCCTACTGTGGTAATGTTTGCATTATTCAAGCAATTCGCAGCTCGAACAGAAAGTTCAATCTCGTTCACACTCATATTCAAGAGCTTCTTGAGTGCACTATCTTGAGTGGATTGTTTCTCTTCAAATTCTTCGAATTCCACCGGATCCTTATCGAAGTCAACAAAGATATCTAAATGGTGCTTTAAAATTGCGGACCCTTGCAGCAAAGCTTCGTCTGGAGTTAAGCGCCCATCGGTCCAGATATCCAAAACAAGCTTGTCGTAATCGGTCTTTTGTCCAACACGTGTATCTTCGACTCCATATTTCACTTTGCTTACAGGTGAAAACAAAGAATCGATTGGAATGACGCCAATAGATTGATCCTCCCGCTTATTCTCCTCACCGCTTGCATAGCCACGTCCTACTTTGATCTCAAGCTCAGCTTCAAACTTCTGCTCTTTATCTAAAGTGCAAATTAGTTGATCACCATTAACAACTTCAACACCGCTCTCTAATTGAATATCCGCTGCAGTAACATCACCCTCTTTTTTGACGTTAATGAACAGAAGCCGCGGCTCTCGATCAGCTACCTTAAACTTAACCTTTTTGAGATTAAGGATAATGTCTGTTGCATCCTGAACAACACCTGGAAGAGCTGTGAATTC
>JBCCKK010000174.1:0-7309 GCA_039027395.1 Verrucomicrobiota bacterium
AATATCTTCAACGGCTTCCGCAATGACGGACAAAATGGTGCCACCTCCGTATCCACTACTTCCGGCTCGGGCTAGCACGTACATATCTGCAGGAATATTGAGGTAGCGCAGATAGCGCTCCCAGGTCGCAGGAACACAGTAGCCTTTAGGGCCTTGGTCTGCCATAGGAATCTCGGAAACGACAACGTCTCCATTCTCTCGGCGAACAACACGGTTCTCTAGAATCTCTTTAATTTCATCATCAGAGCTGCGGGCTACCTTTCCAGCATTGTCGGCGAATTCTTCAGTCGTAATGCGAACGGCTACGTATTCCTCATCTTGGACAGAGAGCATGATCGCATGTCCATTCCAATTCCAGCGGTCCACGCGTTCGCGGAGTCGCTTGCCTTTTCCTAGTTTCCCTCGTTCGGATTTGCCTAAGACGTTCTTGATTCGATCTTCAATTTCATCAGCCTCGTCATCAAGCGCATCAATAAAACGGCCGATTTGATCTTTGGATGGGTAGTCATTATTTATAAATTCTTCGTAATCACCTTTATTGGTAAACATCAGTGAAAGTTGAGTGGGCTTGCCTTCGATGGAGTAAAGCACTGCAGTATACGACTGAGTATCGAGAACTGTATATTCGCTACTAGGATAGTATCGAAAACTGGCTTGGGTGGTCGTGCGAGACTCCATCGGCCAGCCTAAACGATCTGCAACATCAGAATCGGTATCATCCCAGAGTGAATCATCCTGAAAGATATTGATACCGAAAAGGCTGTTAAGCTGTTTGAACGAGGGTGTCTCCTCAGCATGAAGCTTAAATAATGGAAATAAGAAGACCGAGGTTAGAACCCACAACACATACTTCATAAATGTAATTAACACTTATTTATGAAGAAACTCAATCATTCTGGATACAAAGCTCATGGATTGTAAAACCGGCTTGGAAAAATCTGAAAGGCTTCTTTGTGTCATACGAAACCCATTGGAAGCAGTTTGAATCAGGTTTTTGGTGGCTGAATTTCGGCAATGGCTGCCATGATTTGATCACTCATTTCTTGATAGCGTTCTCGTTTATCAGTTTTGTCGGAGCTGGGTATGAAGGGTTTTCCAAAGACTAGGGTGATTGGAGTAAAAAAACGCGGTGAGCCTCCGCGAGGCCATGCGGTATGCATACCAAAGAAACGAGCCGGAAGTACCGGAACTTTGGCCTTTTCAACTACAAGGCCAACGCCGGGTTGAGCAGGTAACAATTCACCATCAAACGTTCTAGATCCTTCCGGGAAGAGAACCACGATATGCCCCAATTTGAGCTTTGAGATGATCGTTCTTAGACCCGTCATATCTGGGTTTTCTTGATCGACTGGAATGGCATTTAGATTCGTAATCAACCATCGAAATAGAGGGTGATCAAACAAGGTTTTTCGAGCTAAGAAATGAAGGATACGATGGCATCCGGCTGCAAGAGCAGGGGGGTCGTAGAAGCTAGTATGATTCGATGCGAGAATGATTCCCCCTTTATGGGGGATGTTTTCTTGCCCTTCAACGCGAAGACTATGGTAGCAACGGAAGAGGTAGTGGCATAGAGCACAGACGAAGATGTAGAACGCTTGGTTTTGGAATCGTTGTGGTCGAGCGGAGGACTTGTTCATGTTTAGTGGCTACAGAGAGGCAGTACTGAACCCAGTTTCTTCAAGTTCTTTAATGATCTGCTCCACGATGAGATCTGAGCCTTGATGGGTGGAATCGATAAGTTTGGCATCAGCTGCCTTGATAAGTGGAGCGGATGCCCGAGCCCGATCAAGGCGATCTCTCTGGTCGGTGGCATCCGCAAGACCCTCGGCTTGGCGGCGCTTTGCGCGGATCTCTGGGTCCGCATCGATAAAATATTTGTGCGGCGTGTCAGTAAAAACAACGGTTCCAATATCTCTTCCTTCCATTACCAGACGAAAGCGGTGACGCAACTTTCGTTGTTCGTTGACCAGGAATTCGCGAAGCTCTGGAATCGAGGCAATTTTAGAAACGGTAGCGTTGACTTCTTCAGACCGAATATGATCACCAGGGTCTTTCCCGTCTACCCTTAACTCCACTCGGCCTTTAACAGGAACTGCTTCGAATTCAGTATCGTCAATCAGCTGACGAACTTGAGAGCGTGATGAAGGATCGATTTCTTTGCAGTTTGCTAACCAGGCAAAGGTGCGATACATCGCTCCCGTATCGACATACAGAAAGTTGAGCTTTGTAGCTAGCTTTCGGGCTACAGTGCTTTTTCCAGATGCAGCAGGACCATCGATAGCGACAACTGTGTTCATAGCTATTACTGATTCAAATTCTCCTGGGAACTCGAGGAATCGTCTTTTGATCTTGAGATAAGTTTACTGCTGATGCCAGAGGCGATGCTCATTCGATCTGCCGGGTTGTCTGCTAGCATCGTTTTCATATGCTGGGGAAAGGCAGGATAGGATGTTTGAATACACTCGACATTATGCACACGTGTGATGCCATTAGCGAAGAGTCCTAAAATAGCTCCGGCCATAGCAATTCGGTGGTCTCCGTGACTATCAATATGGTCTCCCATTAAATCGCCACCCCCATAGATGGTCATTCCATCGTCAAATTCGCGAACTTGAACGCCAAAACGGCGAAGCATGTCGGCGACGGTCGCCAATCGATCAGATTCCTTAATACGCAACTCTGCTGCGTCACGAATAGTCGTTTCTCCTGAGGCTAATGCAGCCGCTACTGCGATAACGGGAATTTCATCGATAACGTTAGGAATCTCTTTACCTTCGATCACGGTTCCATGAAGCACCTGCCCTCCGGTAATTGTAAGTTTACCGATAGGTTCCCAGTCTGAGTCTTCGACCGTTTCTTGGACCTGAGCGCCCATACGAGAGAGAACATTGAGCAGTCCGGTGCGGGTAGGGTTTAACCCTACGTTCCGAAGGACGATATTGGAATCTGGAGAGGCTGCCGCAGCAACAATCCAGAAGGCGGCAGATGAGAAATCTCCCGGAAACATCAGATCTGTTCCGTGTAATTTTTGCTGGCCTAAAAGTGAGATACTGAGTCCATCGCGTTTAACAGATGCCCCGAATTTCTTAAGCATCCGTTCGGTGTGGTCTCGCGATTGCTCTTTTTCTTCGATGACAGTCATCCCTTTAGCTTGAAGAGCGGCTAGAAGAATGGCTGATTTGATCTGAGCGCTGGGAACAGGGGTTAGGTAATCAATTGCAGTAAGCGGGAACTGACCATTAATTTGAAGAGGGGGGCGTCCATCGTTTCCTTCGCAAATGACTTGAGCTCCCATTCTCTGAAGTGGGTCGGCGATGCGTTTCATTGGACGCCGGTGGAGTGAGCCGTCACCTTGGAGTTTAGATGAGAAAGGCTGACCCGAAAGAACTCCGCTAAGAAGTCGCATGGTTGTCCCTGAGTTGCCACAGTCGATAGCTTCACCACATTGGAGAAGTTTGCCTCCACATCCTTCAATGTAGACGGTCGTTTCGTTTACCATTTCCGCTTCAACACCTAAAGCCTGAAACGCATTTAGCGTTGCCAAACAGTCTTCGCTGGGGAGGAAGTTTTGCAAACGAGTCGGGCCTTCAGCAAGAGCTCCAAAAATGACAGCGCGGTGTGAGATACTTTTGTCGCCAGAAATGGTCAGTTCGGCTTTGAGGCTGCGAAGAGGGTGAATTTTCAGATGGGACATGCGTAGCGTAGTTAAGAACCTTCGGTCGTTTCCGGGTCTGAAGATGCCGAGACTAATTTAAGTTGGCAACGTGATTCGGCAGCTTCGCGTAGAAAGGTTTCTAGCCCTGCAGAGTCTTTCTCTTGAAGCAAATTGCGAATGGTGCCTAATTCATTGATAAACATTTGCAACGCAATTAGAACGGCTTGGCGGTTTTCTAAGAGAATCCCTTGCCAGAGTTCTGGGGAACCCGCGGCAATTCGTGTTGTATCGCG
Organism: Verrucomicrobiota bacterium; assembly: GCA_039027395.1. Taxonomy (GTDB): domain Bacteria; phylum Verrucomicrobiota; class Verrucomicrobiia; order Methylacidiphilales; family JBCBYL01; genus JBCCKK01. The sequence goes on from JBCCKK010000174.1 coordinate 3,949, forward strand.
ATATCCAGGACCAGCAAACGTATGAAAGGACTCTGGAGTTGCTTGAACTAGTGTCGAGGCGAGAAGATGTGGGAGATGACTGATTACTGCAACTGCTTGATCATGCTTTTCCGGCGACAGCTGATAAACGATAGCTCCCAGAGAGCTCCAAAACTCGGTGATTTCTTCCACAACAGCGGGATCTGTCTCTGATGTGGGGGTGATCAGTGTTCGAGCATTTTGATAAAGGTCCGCGCGGGCGGCATCGATTCCCGATTTTTCGCTTCCAGTCATTGGATGGCTTCCAATCCATTTGGCTCTGCCTTTCAAAAGGGGTGATACGCTCTGGTCAACGCAGGATTTGACGCTTCCCACGTCGGTGACGAGACAATCGGAAGAAATATCTTCAAGGCAATCTTCAATCAGCCCTGCAATCCGTTCGACAGGAGTGCAGAAGATAATTAGCTCCGATGTCTTGGCAATTTCAGAAGGTGAGGTGGACGTGCTGTCGGCGAAGTCGCGATCTTGGATTTCACTGAGGCGGTCCTGGCTGCGACCCCAGACGGCTAAATGCGTATCGGGAAATCGCTCTCGAAGTGCAAGGCACAGAGATCCTCCCATCAAGCCGGGGCCAAAGATTGCAATCCGAGAATAGGATTTCATGAAGCGAGAAGCGGCTCCATAACAGCCTCGAATTTCTCCATTTCCTCAGGTGTTCCAATCGACACTCGAATCCAATCGGGAAGTCCATAGCTAGCCATGGAGCGGATAATTACTCCTTGAGAAAGAAGCTTTTTGAAGAGACCATTCGCGTCTCCCGTCTTCATAAGAACAAAGTTCGCTTCGGAAGGAATATACTCAAGTTTTTGAGATTCACACCAGCTTTGCAGCTTGTTGCGACCTTTGACTGTGATGGTCTTTGTCCTTTCCTGATGTTCTAAGTCTTGCAATCCCGCTAATGCGGCCGTTTGGGCCAGCGCGTTAGCATTAAAAGGTTGGCGGCAACGTTGAAGGATATCTGTGATTTCCTTCGAAGCCATTCCGTAACCGATTCGTAAAGCAGCCAAGCCTTGGATCTTAGAGAAGGTGCGGAGTAGAATGAGGTTGGGGCATTGATTGAGCCAAGAAACCGACTCAGGAGGATTTTCTAAAAACTCGTAATACGCCTCATCCAGAACGCAAAGGCATGTTTTCGGAACACTTTGGACAAAGGCTTTTAGCTCTTCGTTTCTAATACGCAGTCCTGTGGGATTGTTGGGGCTTGCAATAAAGACGAGACGGGTATCTTTCCGAATGGCTGATTTTAGTGCATCGAGGTCATGAGCTAAGGCTTTATCTGGTGTTTCAATAAATTCCACATTAAACAATTGAGCCATTAGTTTGTAGACAACAAACGCATAGCGACTCGCGACAACACTTGAATTTCCGGGTTGGGTAAAACCATGATACAAGAGTTCAATGATTTCATTCGACCCATTTCCAAGAGTGATATTGCCAAGTTCGAGCCCTTGTCGTTTTGCAATAGCGGATCGCAGATGATAACCTCCTCCATCTGGATAGATATTCGCTTTTCCCATAAGCTCGATAACCGCCTCTTGGGCTTTGGGAGAGGGGCCTAGAGGATTTTCATTGGACGCTAATTTGATAACCGAACTCGGATCTAATCCGAGTTCTCGAGCAACATCCTCAATGGGTTTCCCCGGTTCATACGGAACGAGTGAGTCTAAGTGTTGATTTGCAATTTCCCAGGCCGACATAAAGAATCTCAGAATGGTGGTCGAAACGTGAATTGTCCATTGATTTTCGTGCAAGGTTGCCCCAAAGTTTTCGCATTATGCCGGATGTTAAAAAAGTGTCCAAAGGAGATGTCCTTTTCAACAAGGGTGAAAGTTACGATGGGGTCTACATCGTCGTTTATGGCCTTGTCAGCATTTACGAGACCGTGAGTGGGGAAGACATTGAGTTTGCTCAAGTGGGTAAAGGTGGAATGTTTGGTGAAATGGCGACGATTGACCTTGGCGATCGCAGTGCTTCGGTTCGAGCGCTCACAGATTGCAAGTTGATCCATCTCAGCAGTAAAGAGTATCTCAACCGGCTACAAAGTCTTCCGCTTTGGTCGCTTCTTTTGATCCAGCTTTTAGTTCGACGCCTTCGTCATCAGAATGCGGCTTACGTCGCGCTGAAAAAGAAATTTGGTGAAACCTCTCGAGATGAAGCCCAGCTTATCTCCGCAGCGAAAGACGACGTGGTTAATTTGGTTCACGAAGATCAGATCGATGCGGATCGCATGCTCGCTGATCTGGGCGAAGAGAACAAGGAAGACAAAAAATAAACCTTCTCGGGGTTTTCCTGAGAAGGCTATTCAACAAAATGCCCGTTCGTATGGAACGGGCTCGTTTATTTACGATTACTTAAATTTATAGACGATGGCACTATTAAGTGACATGTCGTTTTCTTGTCTTCCCGCCGCCGGTTGGTTGTCGTAAATATCTTTCACACTGAAGCGCAGGCTGAAAGAGTCGGTGATTGATGTTTCAACTCCAACTTCGGCCTCAACAATCCAATCTCCAGTTTCCTGGAGGTTGCTAAGGAATTCTAAACTTTGAAACAGCTTGGCATATGACGTAATCTGCCAGGTCAGCTCTTGGCCAACTCGACCACGGATCGAGTGTTCTAAGTCTTCACCGGACAGTTGTTCGAGCACGTAGGCGGGACCCGCCTCGAAGGACAATTGAATTTTCTCTTCATCGATCACCTTGTATCCAAGACCAGGACTTAAAGTAAAACGGTAGTCAAGGTCTGCGATTGCATCACGACGTCCCTCAAGGAGGGCATACCAAAAGAGGCGATCATGGATGTCGCGGCGATAATCTGCGCTTCCTTCGATGTATTCTGATGTGGTGGACCCTTCGTTTTCCCCGGATTCCGCTTCGAGAGATAAGATCAGACGATCAACCTCTGTTTTGCGAGTCCCTTTAACCGCGCCTTTAACACGGTGAGAGTCGTTATTGCCTCGAGAAAGGTTGGCACCAATAGCTACTTCAGTATCCCAGATGTTTTTAGCTTTTTCAGAAAGAGGTTGGGAAGCGGGTTCTGGTGCAGCCGGTTGCTGAAGTCGGGTGACTTCATCTTTAAGTCGAGTGATTTCAGTTTGTTGGGTCGCCGCCTGGCTCTGGAGATCCTCATTAAGTTTCTTAAGTTCGGCGAGTTCTTTGCGCAGTTGAGCTTCTGTTTTTTCAGCAACCCCAGAGGAGGGAACAGCTAAAAAGCTAACGGCAATTAATAGTGAGTAGCATAGACCTTTCATATAAATTTGTAACCAGGAGGAAAAAGACCACAAAAAAGGCCTTCTTGCAAGAAGGCCTGTAAAAAAAGTAAGAAT
>JBCCKK010000175.1:0-7255 GCA_039027395.1 Verrucomicrobiota bacterium
ATATAGGCCTTTGCCTCCTGCTTTGGTCGAGAATCTTGAAGAGTCGTCTTTGATCGAATTGACTTATACGAGTAATGCGCTCGAAGGAAACACGCTAACTCGTAAGGAAACCGCGACCGTAGTTGAGAAAGGAATAACCATCGGAGGAAAGACATCGCAACCCGTCTGATCTAGAAACTTAAGCACCTCGCTACTGAACGAGGAGCCCATGTGATTTTTGTTCAAGCCGACCCAACCGACGAGCCAGCGGTTGCTTTATATTCAGCTTTTGGCCGCTCTGAAGATGTCTGTCATTTTGACATTTCTCCAAAAAAGGACGCTTTTCCAGCGGCTCAAGCGAGTCTTTGATTCGCAAAATGATCCTCTGCATCTAAAATAGTTGGGGATATGCGTTTGATGTTGTTTCTCTCCCTTGGTTTGAATTTGATCGTTTTGATTCCGGTTTGTGCTGGGTTGCTTACGGAAGCGGCTTGGGCACAACAAGCATACGGAGAAAAAACACATGCCCGCCAGATTCTACTCTCTATCTACTTGGCGATTGGAATTGTTTCTGCCGGGCTTTTGGTGTTGCAGGAGCCTAAAATGGTTGCCGCGCTTCTTTTGGTTCAGGTCGTCTACAAACTTTCAACGCCAATTACTGTTGGAACATTCTCTCATTCTGTAGTGGTCTCGAATATTTTGATCTCCGTATTTCACATCGCCACTCTTGTTTCTATCTTTCGTCATTTTCAGATGTCGGATATTAAGTAACCCTTTCTAGAATGCCGACTCCATCTTTGGGTTATTATCTCGGAGGCCATGCCTGGTCTGTTAAGGAATGGGTGGGTTCATTTTTTCCAAAAGGCACTTCTGCTTCTCAATATTTAACGAGCTATTCCCAGCGAGTAAATGCAGTCGAAGGCAACAGCACGTTCTACGGACTTCCCAAAATGGATCTTATTCATCGATGGATGGATCAAGCTGAAGAGGGATTTCTCTTTTGTTTCAAGTTTCCTCAGAGAATCACTCACCACAATCAGCTCGAGCACTGTCGTAGCGACCTGGAATCGTTTCTCGAAATCTTGTCGGTAGCTCAGTCTAAAACGCATTTAGGGCCTGCTTTATTGCAAATGGGGCCTCGCTTTGGGGCTGCTCAATTTTCGAAACTAGAGGCCTTTATCAACCGACTTCCTTCAGAATTTGAGTATGCTGTGGAGGTGCGGCACTCGGACTTTTTCGATAACGGTGCCAACGAACGGAATCTCCATGCTCTACTCCGAGACAACCATATAGATCGAGCGGTCTTCGATACCCGAGCTCTTTATGCAAAGCCGCCTTCGGACGAGTCAGAAGCGATAGCTCAGAAGAAGAAGCCGAAGGTTCCGCTTTGTCAAACCGCAACCGGCCGACACCCCATGGTCCGCCTTGTTGGTCGAAATGTAATGGCGGATAACGGACTTTGGCTGAAAGACTGGGTTCCTCAAGTGGCTCATTGGATCCATCAAGGGAAGACTCCTTACATTTTTGTGCATACACCCGATGATCGGTTTTTCCCTGAACAGGCCTTAGCCTTCCACGAAGCTTTGCGGTTGAAGGTCAACCACTTACCTAAACTCCCGTTTAGCCTGGAAGCCGATTCTAGTTCTCAGCTCTCTCTGTTTTAGTTGTGCTCTGGAGGATTTGCCTTGATCGATTTCTACTAATCGGTTGAACTCCTCTTATTAAACAGTTATGGCGCTTGTTTATAAACCTATCGGTCGCGAACATTTTGAGAGGGTGCTCGCAATGGACGGTGCGCTCGCAATAGCTCTTGGCGAAACGGTAAGCGGACTGTGCTTTGAGGCATTGGGCGATTCGGGATTTGACCTTTCTCTCGCTATTGAAGCCAACAATCAGGTCATTCGAGCTCAGGAAAGCGCGATGAAACGCCTGCAAATTCATGATGACATTCAAGACATGTTGATTTGCCTGCAAAATCAATACCACGTGATCGCTTTAGTGCCTCATACATCCATGTTTGTCTACCTGGTGCTTGATCGCGAGAAGGGAAACTTAGCCATGGCTCGGCATGCGTTATCTAAATTGGTCGCCAAACTTCGCTGAAACTTAGGAAAGCTTTCGTGCTGCTAGGATGAGACGCTGCCACCACCAGACCCACTTACCGTCTTCATGGGCGATTTTAAATAATTGTTTCGCTTCCTTAGGGGGATTTGCCACTAATTCGCGAACTTTTTTTTGATTCTCTGGAGGCGTCGCTGCTGTTTCAAAATACCATTCCAAGTCCGGTTGTTTGAGTGGTAGCAATTCCCGATGAACGACCTTCATTGCTACGTGGCCAATGAGGTGTGACCACTTATCCGGGGTAACAAGTTGATTGTGACTGGGGTCTCGCAAGGTCTCAACATCATGGGCCCATGCCTCCGCCTCCGGATAGCCATCTTCAACCGTCCCATCAATTAATAAAAAGTGTCCACCAGGGCGAAGCACGCGAGAGACTTCCATCGAAAATGAAGCGGGACAGGAGAAGTGATGGGCTGCAACACGACAGGTTACAAGATCGAAGCTGCCATCTGGATAAGGTAGTTTTTCTGCAGGATGTTGATTGATCTCTAGATCGACTCCTGCTTCTTTGGCCAATTGGTTCGTCTTTTGGAGCATGTTCTCAGAGATATCTGAGGCTGTAACGTGCAAGCCTAGTCGTGCAAAATAAACTGCTGTGTGTCCGGCACCGGTAGCTATGTCTAAAAGACGCTGCCCCGCTTGCGGACTAAGAACCGAGAGCACGGACCTCAAATCATCGGTCTGAGCCAAGACGTGCGATTTACCATAGTGATCACTTTGTCGATCAAATTGCTCGCGTGCCTTTTCTTCTATAGATCGTGGAGGTGTCATGACATAGAAACCGAAGATCGCTTATTCTACACGTTACCTTCTTGTTGTTTAGCCAAATGGACGGCATGGGATCTGGCGACCTGCACATATTTTTCCGCCCACTTCTTTAGCTCTTTACGTTCGTGAATGGTCAGAGGCCGAATGACCCGGGCCGGGGAACCGTAGACAAGTGAGCCCTCGGGAATCTCCATACCCTTGGTAACCAAGCTACCTGCACCGATCATCGACTGATCTCCGACAATCGCTCCATCTAAGACCGTAGCGCCCATACCGATAAGGCATTGGTTACCGATTGCGCAGGCGTGAAGCGTGCACTTATGACCCACGGTGCTATCACATCCAACGTACGCTCCCGATTCATCCGAGAGATGGACGACCGTACCATCTTGAATATTGCTCCGTTCGCCAATAATGATCTCGTTAATATCTGCGCGCAACACACAGTGATACCACACGCTAGAATCCTGCCGAAGTTTAACGGCGCCAATAATATCCGCCGACGGAGCGACAAACGCTGCTTTTTCCACGTTAGATGCCTTTCCTAAGTATTTGTTTAACCGTTCGTTTAATGTCATTTCAGCCTCAACATCTGATGGCGATTTTGCATTCTCAATCCAACTCTGAAACACTTGAAACAAATAACATTCTGGAATTCCCAGGATTGCTCTTAGCATTCTCGTTTATAGAGTTGCTTTATGGATATCATTAATCTGAAGGATACGAAAGCCTTTACCACCAAGGATGGATCCACAATCCGAGAAATTTTGGCGTTTCGGAACTCCTGTATCGTCAATCAAAGCCTAGCAGAAGCCCGAGTTCCAGCCGGGAGTGCCACAGCGGAGCACAAACACCCAAAAACCGAAGAAATCTATTACATTCTTGAAGGGAGCGGAACGATGAAAATCGGGGAGGAAACGCAAACCGTTCGTGTCGGCGATGGAATCGCGATTCCCCCTGGAGAGCCCCATAAAATATGGAATACTGGATCTGAGGATTTGGTCTTTCTCTGCATGTGTGCCCCCGCATACACCGATGAGGACACCATCCTTCTTGAATAAATTTGCGAAACCAGTTTGCAAATTTATTTTTTATGTTATTTTGCGTGAAATGTTGCGCGCTGTTATCGTCTTATTTCTTTTAGCTGCCGTTACTCCATCGACGTGGGGTCAGTTGAGCTATGACCAATTCCGTTCGCTGATGAAAACCGTTCGCTGGTTGGAGGGAAATGACATCGCCTATCGTGAAAAAGTGAAGCTTCCTGGAGAATCCGAACCCCGGATGATGGATTGCTCAAATACCGTTCGTTACATTTACCAAGAAGCGCTTGGTATCCCCCTTCCTCGAGTAGCCTCAGGTCAATACTGGGAGTTAAGTAGGGCAGGCAAAATTACAGCCGCTCCCACGACGATTCAGGGGCACGTAGACACACCGCGCTTACTCAGAGAAATGGCATCCGGAGACCTATTGTTTTGGGAGTGGACTTATAATATCAAACGCACCCCTCCCATCACACATGTTATGATTTATCTCGGCCGCGACAAAAATGGCATTCCTCGAATGGCAGGCTCCTCGAGTAGCCGAAAAAATGGGGGTGTCGGCATCTATCGATTTGATCCGAACGCATCGATGGGTGGGGTCAGAAATGCCTCAGGAAAATACATCAAGCGAGCTCGCTTTGTCGGATATGGTAGACCACTTGAATACGCGGAACACAGCTCGCGTGTAGCTAATCGATAGATTAGGAACTTAGTCCCACAGCGGATTACGGGCTAAATACTATTCCCTTCTTATCGAATTCGGGAAAATTCACTCCGGAGCCTTTCTTAATGTCGGCTTTGACGGTTTGAAATACGGGTAGTCGAGGGCGATCACCCTGAACCTTCTTGTACTTTTCTCCTTCTTCTTCGATGAAAAGATACGTGGAAAAATGTCCTCCAGGCACCTCTGCTACGAGGACTTCAATTTCATTTAATTTGCCTTGCTTTAGAGAAAACCAATCACCGACTAAGAAGTTTCCGTTGGCAATCACATGTTTCCGGCTTTCCTTAGCGAACTTAACCCCCACTTTTGACTGACCTCCTCGAGACGCGTCAATCGAGCCATCAAATTCTATTTTACCATTTACTCGAACAACTATTACATCATCCGCAAATCCCCAGAATCTGAACTTTCCATTCTTAGGAGAAGCAAAGGAACCCTTGTAAACTACCATCCACATCCTCGGCTCTACTTTGTCTTCGACATTGAACGCCTTCGGTGCTTCCTCTGCTTTCATGTGCGGTATGTAGAAATGGGTTGCATACAATTTTTGAGGAACGACGAAGTAGTCTTTAGCCAGCTTATCCACGTCCCAGTCTGATTTGTTGGCGAATCGGTAGATGGTATCTTTGAATTTTGAAGGCGTCATCTTGGTAGCCTTGCCTTTTTCATCCTGCTTAAAGTCCACCATCGTTCCCTCGAGCGCTCCACTGAACTCCTCCGTGAAGCCAAATAGAGTTTTCAGGCCGGAACCCACCTTGGGACCTTTTTTTGTGATCTTTGGTTTTGCCCCGCCAACCTTCACCTTGCCAAAATCTGGCCCAATAGAAGGCGATCCCGTAATGGAAGGAACGGTAAATGTCGGGGTCGGATTGGTGCTGGCGATGATATCCTCGGTTTCAATCGTCGATTCTGAAAAGGCATCCAGCGGATCGACAATGAGGTCGTCCTCTGCGATATCGACAGAAAGATCAGGTTCTTCCTCTTCCTCCATCAGTGGCATTTCCAGTTCGGGAGCTTGTTCAGACTCTCCATAGGATTCCGCACTGCCAAAAAAGAGCTTGTCGGGAATCTTTCCTTCAAAAATGACTACCCCCCCGACCAACAAGAATACTGAGAGGTGAACTACTGCTGAAATTCCTAATCCAACAAACGTCGAAACTTGAGATCTGCGGACTGGGGTTGGATTTTTAGTAGATTTCACAAATTAAATTTAAGCATACCGGTGCATAAATAGCCATTTCTTTTGAGAATTTCGTTGCTCAACGATTACTCTTCGATTCGTAACGCTTCAAATTCATTTAAAAGTTCAATCCAGGACCTTTGTTGCTTCTCAGTACGCGAATAGGTTCCTTGAATTTGCAAAGCGATTTGCCCCAACTTGTCAAAAACATCCAAAGAAAGCACTTCTCCATTAGTTGATGGCGTTTTCACTTTCCAAACTTGGTGGATCTGGGACTCATCCATATGCAAATTGAATTCAGGTTGTAAAAGATTCATCCACTTCCCAAAGCGCTTGAGGTCAGGGATTATCCCACCTCGGATCTGCCGGGTTCCTAGATTAACCACGGAAATAGAAAGTTTTAGTCCACGTTCTGCTGCCGCTAGCAGAACCGATTCCAATGACTCTTTTCCCGTGCGGTAAGCCCACTGGTCGCCCAAAAAACGAACCCCCTGAAGGTGGGTTAGCCGGTAGCGCTTCAAGAGTCGACCTGCATTGTGAATGTCTCTAAGATTACTCCAAGCTTCACAAAATGCAGGTTGATCGATCTCTGGATTCTCGTTCACCGCATCGACGGGATCGCGCTTCCAATCTAAAGAGGCTTTTTGTTTCGGATGGGAGTAGTTCGGCAAAAAGCTTGTTTCTACAAATTCAGTGTCGCGGGTAAAAAGTTTATGAACCGCATAACCCTCTCGATCAAAGAATTGAAGAGATCCAGCACTGTCTTCGCTTGGTGGAACATAAAAAGCTTCATACCAGGCTCCCATTGCAAGCCGGAGATCAATTATCTCTCCTTCCCCCCATCCCATTCCTTCGAAATATTGAAACTTGGGATAAGTTCCATTGACCTCAATGACAGCCAATCGATTTCGCGTTACAGCCATTGCGGTCCGTAAGCCACTGAATTCGTTCAAGAGATTGAAAAAGTCCTCTTTCAATCGAACGGTTCCATTGCCACATTCGCTAGCCACTAGTTCGCCTTCCGTGATACCCAGCCGTTCCGACACTTCCCGGGCCTGCAGTTTGGGTTTTGTTTCCAATAAAGAACTTCGTTTTTCTCGAATGGTTGCTGGTTTCATAGTAACAAAATAAAGACTAGCGAACGGTTTGATTCGCCTCTTTCATGAGGTCGCGAGCGATATTAAGAGCTGCTTCAGATTGACCCAGAGCAAGTATATTTGATCTCCATTTCTTCCAAACCTCTCCGTTATTTGCAAAGCAGTATCGCGCTCGCTCTAAAATCTGTTCTGGAGATGAAGCAAACGTTCCAGCTTCGTTTTGTTTGATCAATTCGTAGTTTCCTTCCTCCTGGCCTGGAACAACTTGATTGATCAAAATCGGACACCCCGCGGCAATGGCTTCTTGAACGGTTGCCCCTCCAGCTTTGGATATCAACAAATGGTG
>JBCCKK010000176.1:0-7232 GCA_039027395.1 Verrucomicrobiota bacterium
ATAGTTTTCATGATCATTTTCTTTCTTTGGATTACAGACCAGCTACGGCAACCGAATATGGGATGTATGCGATCTTCTGTGAGTTTAGATAAATGTATTCTCGAATATATTTCGACTTCAGATTGTCCCGTGATTGGGGTCTGGGATAGAACGTGGGATCGAGGACTAGCCACTCGCCTTGATACTTCCATTCGAGCCAAGCATGCGTTTCTTTAGAGCGATTGTTTTGCTTACCAATGACTAGGCGGGTTCCAGAGTAGCCTGCAGATTTCATATAGTCCAAAAGAAGAAGGGCCTTGTCCTTACAATCACCAGCTCGACGCTTCTCCGTTTCACCTGGTAGTTGCCATGTGTGACTTCTCCGATATCGGTAACCTCGAATCGTTTTCATCCAATCTTCAACCTGAGCTTTAGAAAGGTTTGTTTGGCCCTGATCAGCCTGAGTAATGACGTGCCTGATACGATTCATCTGGTTGTCATAAGGTGTCTTAGCTAATGAGATATACGCAGCATCGACTGGCATCGAAAGGAGAATGAATAGCCCTAAAAATTGTGTTAGAGCTCCTAGTCTTAAATAAGTGTCGGTTATCTGCATGATGCCTTTTAATAAGGCTTACTTCATGCCAGCGATCTCAACTTTCACTAACAGCTACCCATCAACAACTTGCAAAAATTTCAAACTCCTAACACAGCAAATAGCGTGTAAATTACGTTTACAGAGTGTTAAAAGGGCATATACCTAACAGACATGGATTGGCTTCTTTTTTCACGAAAGTTGCTACACGACTTTGCCAGTCCGATCCTTGGGATGCGTTTACAGCTGTGGAGCTTCAGCCAGGAAGATCCTGACAACGTTCACAAAGAATTCGTCGAGAATATGGAGACTGAACTCAACCGTTTAGAACAACTCCTCGAACGAAGTCGATCCATCATGAGACTCCAGAAGCCCTTGGAACCAAAGCCACTCACTAAGGGCAATTGTCAGGAGATTCTCGATGAATTGACTCAGGAATTCCCAGACTTGAGTCTTCAAGTGAATGTAGAACACTTTTTACCTACCAACTTACCCGTAGATTTCTTTAAGATAATTTTCACCAACTTAACTGAGAACGCAGTAGATGCAGGGGCTACATTCGTCGTTTGGACTAAGGTAGGGGAAACGATCATCTTTCAAGACAATGGCCCTGGATTCAATGAAAAGGCACTCAAAGAAGGGCTCGTGCCTTTCTGGAGTTCGCGAGCAAATCACCTTGGGCTCGGCCTAACGGAAGCCAGTCGAATCCTCGATCTATTCGGAGGGCAACTCGAACTGGTTTCTGATGCAAAAAATCGAGTTAAATTGATTTGGCCATATTCTGAATCATGAGCTTATCTCGAGTCATCTATGTCATTGAAGATGATAATGTTCTGGCATCTGGAATCGTTAAGATGCTGGAACAAGAAGGCTATCTGGCAAGAGCCTTCGAAGATGCAGAATCATGTATTCGCGTCGTAAAAGATTCGCCTCCTGGATTGGTTATCTCGGACGTTCATCTTCCAGGCCTCGATGGATTGGAACTTATGGAAGAGCTATCCGCTCATTCAAATCTTCCCATTATACTAATCACCGCAGATAGTTCTACCGACTTAGCCATTGAAGCTACTAAAGCCGGTGCTTACGATTTCTTAGAGAAACCGTTTACTCCAGAAACGTTACTTCAACTGGTTGCGAAGGCATTTAGTTCCTTCAGCCTAGCTGTTAGCCGTGTTGATATTGGGGAAAGCCAAGGTGGTGATACTCGTCGTCATACGATTATTGGAAATAGTCCAAAGATGCGGGAAATCTACAAACAAGTAGGAAGGATTGCAGCCACCCCAATCAGCGTTCTCATTAACGGAGAAACTGGAACCGGAAAAGAACTGATTGCTCAAGCGCTATTTCACCACGGCGACCGCTCGAACCAACCGTTTCTGGCAATCAATTGCATGGCAATCCCACAGGAGCTTATTGAAAGTGAACTCTTCGGGCACGAGAAAGGCTCCTTTACAGGCGCGCAATCACGAAGAATAGGCCGCTTTGAACAAGCCAAGCAAGGAACTCTGTTTTTGGACGAAATTGGAGACTTACCCATTGGAACCCAGGCCAAGCTACTTCGCGTGCTTCAGGAAGGTGTGATCCAACGGGTCGGTAGCAATTTTGATATTCCCATACAAACGCGCGTGATTGCCGCCACTCACAAGAACCTTCCTCATGAAGTGCAGAATGGAAATTTTCGAGAAGACCTTTACTATCGTTTGAGCACCGCTGAGGTTCTTCTGCCCTCTCTTCGCGAACGTCGAGAAGATATCCCGTTGCTCATCACCTATTTTCTCAAACGCTATGGCGAACGGCTTGGAGCCGCGTCTCCTGCAATTGCAAAGTCGGCAATCAAGCTCCTCGAATCACAACCTTGGCCAGGCAATGTCCGGGAGCTGCAAAATGTCATTCAAAAAGCACTCATTGAAAGCCGCGGGTTACCTATTTCTAAGGAAATTGTGGAAAGCTGTTTGTATACGACCTCATCACCGACAACCCAAGCTTCATCAAATGGAATGCATGCCTGGATTCAACAGCTTGTCGATCAGACCGATCTAGAACGAGAGACGGATCTAATGTCGGAAATCGAACTGGAGGTGGAACGCGCTGTACTGAAAGCTTTGGGCAAACGCACATTGTGGAATAAAGCCCAACTTGCAAAGGTCTTAGGTTGGTCCCGTCCGACTGTTTATCAGAAGCTGAAAAAGTATGAAGTAGGCCCCACCTACGCAAATGGATCCTAAAGTTTAGAGGCTAAGTCTACTGGAGGAATCGCTTGATCGTGTTTTTCAATTGAATCGGGCTAAAGGGCTTCGTTAGAAATTCAGAGATTCCCAAGGCTTCCGCTTCGTCTTTCGTATTTGATTGCCCCCGCCCGGTAAGAATTACAACCGGTATGTTCTTCCCGGCTTCCAGTTCCCGCGCCTGCCGAATAGTTTCAAATCCATCCATTTCTGGCATCATAATATCAATGATGAGTAAATCGACGGAATCCTCTTGGAGAATCTCGAGAACCTGCCTCCCAGAAGACGCTGTTAAGATCCTACAGTCGGTTTTTTTTAAATTGAATTCGAGCAGCCGCAACATGTGTTTTTCATCGTCGCAGGCAAGTATTGTTTTATCCATAAGCTAATCAGTCTTTCGTTTACATCGAATCCGCAATAACGATACTTCGATCATCTGAGGGTGGCGTAAATTCCGTGTAAGCGTTGATTGCTGAAAGGGCACTTGCCAAGAATGCCTCTCCACCCTGATTCAGAAATGGGTTGAGCAACTCAATAAACCCTTCGATATTCAAATAGGTCCCTTCTTTGTCCTGCACTTCGTAAAGTCCATCCGTGAACAGCATAAGACGGCTTTCGCTAGGAAACTCCCGTTGAACCGCGATATACTCTTGGCCATCCAGAATACCTAGAGGAACCCCTCCCTCTTCAACGAGATCGTATTCTCGAGAACGGTTCCAGAGAACCGCTGGAGAATGGCCTGCATTTGCTAGGAGTAAGGTCCGGTTTTTTCCATCGCAATAAACAATCTGAGCCGTAATGAACATATCAAGCTGCCCAATATCATGATACAGCTGGGCAGCGACCCCCGTCAGAAGAGCCCCAGGGTCTGCCGCCATCTCCAAACGAGAATACAGAGCTGTTCTAAAAATTGTTGCCAACATGGCGGCAGGAACTCCCTTACCCATCACATCTGCAATCACCAATAAAACCGATTCGTTATCTACAGAAATTGCATCAAGGTAGTCGCCACCCACCTGGCGAGCACTGTTGCAGGCGCCACTTACCAAGTAACTCTTAGACTGAGGAAAAGTTCTCGGCAAAAGCCGCTTTTGAATATCTCCAGCAATCTCGATTTCCCTTAAAGCAATCTCCTGCTGTGCTCGTTGCACCTGCAAGTCTTCAAGGGTAATAACGATCGACAAGAAATCGGTAAATGTCCGAGCTAAATGGGTTTGACCTGTGCTGAAAAATTTCTTTTCTCCAGTTCTATGCAATGTCAAAACTCCCGCAGCTCGATCCGCGAATGACATTGGAGCGCTAAAGTAGTGTCCTTGCATGGCAGAGAATGGATCATGAGAATCGACTGTTTCATGGGCTTCCAAAGAACGCTCTTCGGAGTGGCGGGCCACATGCACTTCAATCGTATCATCGGACTCTTTTTGCTCGTTGCCGAGGCACTCCGAAAAAACCCCCTTTGCTCCGATTGTTTCCAAGGTTGACTGATCACTTTTCCAAGTGGAAATCATCGCTCCGTCCGACTGCGTGAGCTCCATCAGCTCCTGCAGAGACGAATCGACAAACTTTTGAAACGATCCCGAGGTTGCAAGACGTTCACCCAATCGAAATAAGGCTGAGAGATTCTCATAGGCAGTACTCAACTCTTCCGTCATTGAGTTGACCATCTCATCCATATCCTCCACAGATTCAGGGGGTGATACCCGACCTTCTAGCCGCTTTGTCAGCAGCAATCTATGTTTCCCGCCTACAAGATAGTGAGCGGCTGAGTCACTCAACTGATCAATCAAACACGACCCCCGCCCACGCTCACTGAGAGGATCTTCAGGAAGGTCTTTGGCGTTCAACTCTGGCAAGAAATCACTTGGATCTTCCACTTCAAGCGTGAAAGTCTGCCCCTCGATCTCCCAACGAACGGAAACCTTCTGGGAAGCATCCTCTCTAGCTCCATGCTCAACTGCATTATTGATCGCCTCGGTGCATAGTAACTCTAACCCCTGGACTTCCTTGATGTCCAAACCGTGCGCATTAGAATACGCGACGATTTCGGCAACAAGTAGAGGCACCTGATCCAGCTGAGCAGGGAGTGTTGCTTTTTTGCCGGTTACGATCTCTAGAGAGGCATTCAATTCCAAAGCCTTTTCAAGTTTTTCAATAGAAGTTGGCGCACTTCTCTGCGGTCGGCCAGCGATTGATATGCCGCGTGAAGCCACTCGTCCTCTTCATCGACACTGTGAACCCCATGCGCATCTGCAAGGGAAAAGAAGCCAATAGGAGCGGAGCGAAGCTGATCAGCAGCTTCTTTAGGAACTTTTTCCAAACTCCGAGCATTTCGGGGTAAAATGCCAAACCAATGAAACCGGCCTAGCACAATCTGGAACAACCAGGACCAACGCCTTAGAGCAAGAGGCCCAGAACTTCCCTCAGAAAGGTCAATCGTTTGGCCGTTGTTGAGTAGAATGTTTTCATAACAGATCCGTGAACGCTTTCGGAGAAACGCAGGAATTGCCAAAATCAC
Source organism: Verrucomicrobiota bacterium (assembly GCA_039027395.1). Classification (GTDB taxonomy): domain Bacteria; phylum Verrucomicrobiota; class Verrucomicrobiia; order Methylacidiphilales; family JBCBYL01; genus JBCCKK01. The sequence goes on from JBCCKK010000176.1 coordinate 5,315, forward strand.
CAAAGCCAACATCGCCAAAACCCGGCCCATCCAAGAGGGAGCTTCATGCCTTCGCTCAACCGGAGCCAAAATAAACGATTCGGCAATATCCACACGCACCCCTTTGTTCACATCCATGAGTTTACCGCCCTCAACAACCATTTCTTTGACACCAACATGAGCGCCCACATAGCTGTTGGGTAAAATCACCGCATTCTCAACTTCAACATCCTCATCTAATATACTGTGATTTCGAACAATAGCGCCCGGCCCAAGGCGACACCCCTTTCCTACTTCACACCGGGCTCCAATCCAAACCGGAGGAGAAATCATTACCGACTCATGAATCGCCGCCCCGGGACCGACCCAAGCACCACTATCCAGTTTCTGCATGATTTGAGGTCCTCCTGATGAATAGGCATCAAGCCACATCATATTTAGTCTCAGCCAAAGATTCAATAGCTCCTCGGGTTGCTGGGGGTTTTCTTGGTCGCGTTCCGGTAAAGAGGAAACACGCACGGCTGAATCAGGTGCTTCGTTATCATTCTTAACTGGGTGCACTCGAGTATTGATCGACCAAAATGCACCCCCTCCCAGCGATTCTCTCACCTCGTGCGGGCGATCCGCTGTGTGAATTTCAATTTGCTTGAATTCTTTGCTGGAAACACTCCAATCGAGCCAATGAAAGAGCAGTGGACGATTTCCTATTTCCCACAAACAAAACGGATCTCGCGACTTCCTGAGAGTGTCTAGCTCTGACCAGTCGGGAACGAATAAAACGAGCTTTGAATCCTCCATATTAATAAGCTCCTTTTCCAAGCACAACCGCCGGCACTGTTAAGAGCAAGAGTTTCAAATCTAGAAGAATGTTTTCCGACCGAATGTATTTGAGATCCAATTCAACCTGGCCTTTGAAGTCAATATCACTGCGACCGCCAATTTGCCAAAAGCAGGTTAGCCCAGGTTTCGCTAACAGCCTCTGCCGCTCCTCTAGAGTGTATTCAGCGACCTCTTTTGGCACAGGAGGCCTAGGCCCTACTAGAGACATTTCTCCTATAAAAACGTTCCAAAGTTGGGGTAATTCGTCGATAGAGAATTTACGAATAACTCGCCCAATTCTAGTAATTCTTGGATCATTTTTCATTTTAAATGTGACACCCCCCTCCATCTCATTTTGCTCTATTAATTCTGCTTTTATTTTCTCAGCATTGGGCACCATTGATCGAAATTTCCACATTCCAAAAAGCTTTCCTCTTAACCCAACACGATTTTGTTTAAAAAAAATGCTACCCCCATCCTCTAGTTTAATAATTGCCGCAGTTAGTAAAAATAGAGGGGATAAAGCCAAGAGACCACAGCCAGAAGCAATCATATCCAAAGCCCGTTTCAGTAGAAGTGAGCTTCCAATAACTGTCCGCCACAGAAGTCTTTTTCTCCACATTCGGAGTTTAATCCAAAATCGCCCCTGCGGAGATCCTGCGGTTTCCCAGTAATCAACGATCTCTTTGGTATGCCAAGGAGAATTTGAATTATTTTGGACCGTGTTGCTCATTATATTTCCTTCCCGGGTTATGCAGATAACCCCATCAGTGTGTTATGGAGTCGATCAATATATTGATTAAAATTGTATTTTTGAGTGGCTTGTTGAAGACCATTCTCACCCATTCGCTTGGCCAACTGCTTGTCCCGCATTAAGGTATCCAGGGCCTCAGCGAATTTCTTAGTATCCATCCAAGGCACCAAGAATCCATTCTCGCCATCTTTCAACCAATCTTGGATCCCTCCCGAATCAAAGCCCACCACAGGCAATCCACTTTTCATTGCCTCGAGCCCGATTGTGGCAATCGGTTCTGGCCAGACGGAAGGAACCACCAGAACCGTTGCATCTTTGTAGTATGCTTGTAGCTCACGCTGCGGAATAAAACCGGCAAATCGAACC